>JAICQA010000362.1 GCA_025929595.1 Xanthobacteraceae bacterium | reverse complement strand
TTGGGGAATTTCGCGTAGGCGGCGCGCTTCGGGATCGGGAAGATAACCTGCACGATGAATTCGCCGCGGCCGAGCGCCGTCTCGAACAGACCTTTGAAGAATTTGTCAGCCGGAATCTTGCGCTTATTGGTGACGATGGTGGCGTTGAGCGCGAGCACGGCGGCCGGGTAGTCGGCAGAGGGGTCGTTGTTGGCGAGCGAGCCGCCGATCGTGCCCATATTGCGCACATGCGGATCGCCGATGGCCTCCGCGAGCTTGGCGAGCGCGGGGAGCGCCTTTTTCACAGCGGAAGAGTCGGCGACTACAGCGTGGCGCGCCATCGCGCCGATCACGAGGGTCTTGCCCTTCACCGCGATGTCGTCGAGTCCTTTGATCGCGCCGAGATCGACGACGTTGCCGATGCTGGCGAGCCGCAGCTTGAGTGCCGGCAGGAGCGTCTGGCCGCCGGCGAGCGCCTTGGTGTCTTTCTTGGCGAGCAATGCCGCCGCCTGCTTGGTGGTGGCGGGACGGTGATAGGCGAATGTGTGCATGATTTCCTCCCGTCACTCGGCGGCGCGGCGCATCGGCGCCTGAGCCTTCTGGATCGCGTGCCAGACGGCGCGCGAGGTCGCGGGCATGGCCACATCCTCGTGGCCGACCGCGTTGGTGATGGCGTTCATGAGTGCGACGGGTGCGGCGATCGCGCCGGCTTCGCCGCAGCCCTTCATGCCGAGCGGATTCGAAGGGCACTTGGTGGTCGTGTAGTCGACCTTGAACGAGGGCAGGTTATCGGCGCGCGGCATGGTGTAATCCATGTACGAGCCCGTCAGAAGCTGGCCGTCCTTGTCGTAGACGCAGTTTTCCATGAGCGCCTGGCCGATGCCCTGCGCGACGCCACCATGCACCTGGCCTTCGACGATCATCGGATTGATGACCGTGCCGAAGTCGTCGACCGCGACCCAATTCACGATGTCCGTGACGCCCGTGTCGGGATCGATCTCGACCTCGGCGATGTGGGTGCCGGCGGGGAAGGTGAAGTTCGTCGGATCGTAGAAGGCGTGCTCCTTCAGGCCGGGCTCGATGTGAGCCGTCGGAAATTTGTGTGCGACGTATGCGGCGAGTGCGATCTCGCCGAAGGCCGCGGACTTGTCGGTGCCGGCGACGGTGAACTTGCCGTCCTTGAACTCGATGTCGGCTTCGGCCGCTTCGAGGACGTGAGCCGCCACCTGCTTGCCTTTGTTGATCACCTTGTCGAGCGCCATGGAGATCGCCGACATGCCGACCGCGCCGGAGCGTGACCCGTAAGTGCCCATGCCGAACTGCACCTTGTCGGTGTCGCCGTGGATCACTGCGACATGATCCATCGGGATGCCGAGCCGTTCCGAAACAAGCTGGGCGAAGGTGGTCTCGTGGCCCTGACCGTGGCTGTGCGAGCCCGTGAGCACTTCCACCATGCCGGTGGGCGTGACTGCGATATCGGCAGACTCCCACAAGCCCACGCCGCAGCCGAGCGCGCCGGCGAGGTTCGAGGGCGCGACACCGCAGGCTTCGATGTAAGCTGAGAAGCCGATGCCGCGCAGCTTGCCCTTGCGCTCGGATTCCTGCTTGCGCTTGCCGAAGTTCTTGTAATCCGCAATCTGCATCGCCTTGTCGAGCGAGGCCTGATAGTCGCCTGCGTCATATTGCGACGCGACCGGCGTCTGGTAGGGAAACTCGCGCACAAAGTTGCGCTTGCGCAACTCCGCCGGGTCGATGTTGAGCTCGCGCGCGGCGACTTCCGCCACACGCTCGATCACGTAGCAGGCCTCAGGACGGCCCGCGCCGCGATAGGCGTCGACGGGCGCGGTGTTGGTATAGACGCCATCCACCTCGCAATAGATCGACGGGATCGCGTATTGGCCCGAGAGCAGCGGTGCGTAGAGGAAGGTCGGCACCGCCGAGGAGAAGGTCGAGAGATAGGCGCCGAGATTGGCCAGCGTTTTGACGCGCAGCGCCGTCATCTTGTTGTTGGCGTCGAGCGCGAGCTCGACGGTGGTGATGTGGTCGCGGCCGTGCGCGTCGGCCTGGAAGGACTCGCTGCGCTCGGCGGTCCAGCGCACCGGGCGGCCGACTTTCTTCGACGCCCAGACGCAGACCGTCTCTTCCGGGTAGATGAAAATCTTCGATCCGAAGCCGCCGCCGACATCCGGCGAGATCACGCGGAATTTGTGCTCGGGCGCGAGGCCGATGAAGGCCGAAAGGCCGAGCCGCAGCACATGCGGGTTCTGGCTCGTGGACCAGAGCGTGTAGCTGTCGGTGCCCGGTTCGTACTCGCCGATGGCCGCGCGCGGCTCGATCGCATTCGGGATGAGCCGGTTGTTGGCGAAGGTGAGCTTCGTGACGTGTTTTGCCTGGGCGATGGCTGAATTGACCGCGTCGGCGTCACCGAGCACCCATTCATAGACGGTGTTCTTGGGCGCGTTGTCGTGAAGCTGCGCCGCATTGGCGTCACGCGCCTTGGAGAGATCGGCGACCGCGGGCAATGTGCCGTAGCTCACATTCACCTCGGCCGCCGCGTCCTTGGCCTGATCGAGCGTCTCCGCGATGACGACCGCCACGTGGTCGCCGACATAGCGCACCTTGCCCTTGGCAAGGGCAGGATGGCTGCCGTTCTTCATCTGCGAGCCGTCCTTTGAAAGGACCATCCAGCCGCAGAACAGATCGCCAAGCTTGTCGGCCGCCACGTCCTCGCCGGTGAGGATCGCGAGCACGCCCGGCATCTTCTCGGCCTTCTTCTTGTCGATGCCCTTGATCGTTGCGTGGGCGTGCGGCGAGCGCACGAAGCAGGCGTGCGTTTCATAGGGGCGGTGGATGTCGTCGGTGTACTGGCCTCGTCCCGTGATGAAGCGCTGGTCTTCGACGCGGCG
>JAICQA010000376.1 GCA_025929595.1 Xanthobacteraceae bacterium | reverse complement strand
ACGTCCTTGCCGCCGACCGTCGCGGTGCCGGTAAACAGCTGGAAACGCTGGTCTAGCTTGAGGTCGAAGGTCTGCGTCCCGTCCTTCACGGTCCACTGGCCGTCCACCTTGGCGGGCACGATCCAGAGATAGACGCTGCGTCCGTCGACCTGCTCGTAAACCTCCGCTTCCCAGTCGCCCATGTCGAAGGCGTGCGACACCAGCCGCGTGCCGGGGCGCAGCTCGTCCAGAAGACGCGGCCGCAGCTTCCGGTTCACGCTCGAGAGCAGATACATGGTGATGACGTCGGCTTCCTTGATCGACGTCGTGAAGATGTTCTCCTCCTTGAAGGTGACGCGATCGGCGACGCCGGCCTTCTTCGCGTTCTCGTTCGCTTCCTTGATGCGCTGCGGATCGATGTCGATGCCCACGGCGCGCGCGCCATGGTCGCGCGCAGCGGCGATGGCGATGCGCCCGTCGCCCGAACCGAGGTCCATCATGAATTCGCCCGGCTTGATTTCGGCGAGCTCGAGCATCCGCTTCACCACATGCTCCGGCGTCGGCACATAGGGCACGTCCCGCTGGACCGTTTGGGCGGCGGCGGGCGAGGCGAGCGCGGCTAGCGAAGCGAGAATGAGGGCGCGGCGGCTGAATCGCATGAATTTCCTCACGGCAAGACGACGGGAAGTCGAACCCCGTAGGGCTGGAAATGTTCCGCCGCCTATTCGGCGGCGACCGGCGCATTGCGCGCGAGCAGCACCAGCGGAATGCCGGCGAGCAGGACCGCGACGCCGACCCATGAACCCACGCCCGCATAGGCGATGCTCGAATAGATCATCCAGACCGCGGCGGCGCCGAGGATGATGGCGGGTACGGGATAAAGCGGCATGCGATAGGGCAATTCGACCCCGCGGCGGCGGAAGACGAAGATTGAGATTGTGACGAGCAGCAGGAAGAACCAGAACACGGGGGCCGTGTAGGCGACCATGGCTTCAAAGCCGTCGCGCGTCGTCGAGCCGAAAGCGAGCAGGGCCAATGCGATGGCGCATTGGAGCAGCAGCGCGTTCGCCGGTTTGTCGCCCTGTTCGTCCCAGACGCCGAGCTTGCGGATCGCCGGCACGTCGCGGCCGAGCGCATAATAGGCGCGGGCGCCGGTGAAGATCGTGGCGTTCAGCGTGCTGAGCGCGCAGACGCAGACAATGACGCTGAACACGACGGCGCTCGCATCGCCGGCCACGGCGCGCATCAAGTCGGCGCCGACCGCGCTGCTTTTGCGCAATCCTTCGAGGCCGAAGACATTCAAATAGGCGAGGTTGGCGAGCACATAGAGCGTCGTTACGACGACAGTGCCGAGCAGGAGCGTGCGCACCATGTTGCGGCGGACGTCTTTCAGCTCGCCCGACAGATAGGCAGCCTCGTTCCAGCCGCCATAGGTGAGCAATACGAACACCATGGCGAGGCCGAACGTGCCCCATTGCGAGGCGGACTGAACCGGCGGATGTGCGGCGCCGGAGGTCGAAAAACCGGCGATGACCACGGCAAAGAGCGCGAGAATGGTGAGAACCGTCAGGATCATCTGCGCACGCGCGCTTTGCGGCGTGCCGATCAGATTGAGCGCGGTGATGACGACGACGCCAACGACCGCGTGAATGGCGCTGCTATAGGGCCCGAGCGGGATGATATTGGAAGCGTAGTCGGCATAGACGAAGGCGACGGCGGCAATCGCGCCGGTCTGGATAACTGTGCCGCGCGCCCAGGCGAAGAGGACGCCGATCGGCCGGCCATAGGCGCGGGTGAGATAATGATACTCGCCGCCCGCGTCGGGATGGGCGCTGCCGAGCTCGGCGTAGCACAGCGCGCCGACCAGCATCACGACGCCGCCGAGCACCCAGGCGGCGATGAAAAACGCCTCACTGCTGACGCCGGACGCCACCAGCGATGGCGTGCGGAAGATGCCGATGCCGATCACAATACCGATAATGAAGGAAGCGCCCGCAAATACTGAAAGCAGTTGTTGCGGCCTCGCGGTCGCATTTGTCGCGTTGGTCATGTTCCGTCCCCGTCAGCCCGATCGTTCTTTTTATTCGCCTTTTGTGCTCACGAACCGCGCGATGCCTTCCACGCCGGAACCGGCACGGCGGACGCCTCGCCGCTGAGCGGCGGCAAGGCGTCGATCTTGTTGCCCGCGACGCGGCCGCGGAATGCGCGCCGCTCGCCCGACTGCAATTCAACGACAAAACGGATCTCGTCGCCGCGCAAACTGGTTTCGCGCAGCGCCGTCGTTGTCTCTCCCATGCGCGCCGTGCCGCGGATTTCCTGGTACTCCTGCGTCAGCTCGATCTCGAACTTGGCCGTGCTGTCGTCCACCTGCCAGCGGCCCGCGACTTTGGCCGGGACGATCCAGAAATAGGCGTCGCGTCCGCCGACGCGGTCGTGACGGTCGGGCCGCCACTCGCCCATGTCGAATGCATGTGAGGCGAGGCGGGTGCCGGGCTTGAGCTCGAGCAACAGCGGACGAAGCTGGATGTTCAGGCGCGGCAGCAAATACATTGTCAGGACCGTCGCCTTGCTCAAATCCGTTTCGAACAGATTGGCCTGACGGAATTCAACCTTGTCCTCGACGCCGGCTTTTTTCTTGTTGGCGT
>JAICQA010000084.1 GCA_025929595.1 Xanthobacteraceae bacterium | reverse complement strand
GTTGAAGCGCGGCGCCGGCGGATGATCGTTGCCGACGATGCCGCCGCCACGGCGCAGCCACTCCATATCCACGCGGCCCGGAATGTTGTCCCTGATCCAGATCAGGAAGATGAGGACGAGCGCGAGCGCGAAGGGGAAGCTCAGATAGTTGTGGGCGTATTTGCCCCATTGCGACAGTGTCGCGAAGGCTTCGGGGCCCATCAACGGCAGGAGTAATGTCTTGCCAAAGGTGATGTTGAGACCCGAAAGCGCAAGGATGATGAATGTGCTCGCCGCGAGCCAGTGCGTGAAGCGTTCGAAGCCGTTGAAGCGCGTGATCGTGCGCCCCGACCGCGGCCTCGACATCTTCACCGTGCCGCGTACCGCGTAGAACACCACGAGCAACACAAACATGCCGAGGATCGCAATGCCGCCGATCCAGTGCAATGTCTGCTGGTGGAACTGGCGCCAGTCGCGCCCCGCCGGCTGGATGAGGGTGGCTGCGCGCTGGTCGGGGATGGTGATCCGGCCGTCCAGCCTTTGCATTTTCTGCATCAGTTGCTCTTCACTGACCGCATTCCCGCTGGGATTGGTCGGGCTCGGCTGCTGCGCGCTCAAAGGCGCGGCGACGGCGAGCGCAAGGAAGAGCGCGAGAGCCGCGGCGAAGTAGCGGATGCGCGCGAGAATTTCCGCCATGTCATTCTCCCCGTATTTTCTACCGGCTTTCAGAAAAGACCGGGCGGCGGGTCTGGCCGCCGCCCGTCCAATTCAGCTTAGGTGGCAATCGTCTCGCGATAGGCGGTCTTCCAACCCCATGCGCCGGAGCCGTAGCCGCGCTTCGCGACGCGTTCCTTGTAGATGTTGGCGATGATGTCGCCGTCACCCGCGAGCAACGACTTCGTCGAGCACATCTCGGCGCAGAGCGGCAGCTTGCCTTCGGCGAGACGGTTCGAGCCGTACTGCGCGTACTCGACCGGCGTGCCGTCCGCCTCCGGACCGCCGGCACAGAAGGTGCACTTGTCCATCTTACCGCGCGAACCGAAATTGCCGACGCGCGGATATTGCGGCGCGCCGAACGGACAGGCGTAGAAGCAGTAGCCGCAGCCGATGCAGAGGTCCTTCGAGTGAAGAACCACGCCGTCGGCGGTGGTGTAGAAGCAATCCACTGGGCACACCGCCGCGCAGGGCGCGTCGGTGCAGTGCATGCAGGCCATGGAAACCGAGCGCTCGCCCGGCTTGCCGTCATTGATGGTGACGACACGCCGACGATTGATGCCCCACGGCACTTCGTGTTCGTTTTTGCAAGCAGTGACGCAAGCGTTGCATTCGATGCAACGGTCGGCGTCACAAAGGAATTTCATGCGAGCCATGATGACGCCTCCTCCTTACGCCGCTCTGACCTGGCAGAGCATCGCCTTGGGTTCCTGCATACCGGTCACCGGGTCGTAGCCGTACCCGTTGATGGTGTTGACGCTTTCGCCGAGGACAATCGGATCCGCGCCCTGCGGATATTTCGACCGCTGATCGACGTTCATAAACCAGCCGGCGAAGTGGAAGGGCATCCAGGTGGTGCCCTTGCCGACACGCTCGGTGACGAGCGCCTTCACGCGGCAGGCCCGGCCGTCCGGCATTTCCGGACCGCTCACCATCACCCACTGACCGTCGGTGATGCCGCGTTCGGAAGCGTCGGCCGGACTGATTTCGATGAAGGCGTCCTGCTGCAGCTCCGCGAGCCACTTGTTGGAGCGGGTTTCCTCGCCGCCGCCTTCGTATTCGACGAGACGGCCCGAGGTGCAGACCAGTGGGAAGCGCTTGGCGACCCCGTTCTCCACCGCGGCCTTCTGAATCGAGAAGCCGAGGTTGGGAACCCGGAACTGCGCCTTCACGTCGGGTAGCGTCGGATACTTGGCGACGAGATCCGGGCGCGGCGTGTAAATCGGCTCGCGATGCACTGGCACCGCGTCCGGCAAACCGAACGCATTCGCGCGCGCCTTCGCGTTGCCGTAATGCATGACGCCATGCACCTTGAGGCAGACGCGCTGGATGCCGCCCGAGAGATCGGTCGACCAGGACACCGCGTCGGGATTGGCGCCGCCGATCTTCTCGATCGTCGCGCGCTCCGCATCGGTCAGATCCTTGTCCCAGCCGAGCTTCTTGAACACACCGTAGTTGAATTCCGGATAGCCGTCGGTGAGCTCGGAGCCCTTCGAATAGGAGCCGTCGGCGAGCAGCGACACCATGCGGGTCGTGCCGTCGGGGAGCTTCTCTTCGCGCTGTACACCGAAGCGGGCGCGGAACGTACCGCCGCCGTCCATCACATGGTCAGTCACATTGTAAAGGCGGTGTGTGCCCGGATGCTTGAGCTCCGGCGTGCCCCAGCAGGGCCACGGCAGGCCGTAATAGTCGCCACCAACCTCGGGATCGTCCTTCGGCGCGCGCAGCGTAACCAGGTCGAACTTGTGCTGGTTGCGCATGTGCGCCTTGAGGCGTTCGGGCGACTGGCCGCAATAGCCGGTCGAGAAGCCGCCGCGGTTGATCTCGCGGAGGACGTCCTCGGCGAGCGGCAGGTTGTTCGTGACCTTGACGTTCTTGAACATCTGCTCGGCGAAGCCGAGCTTTTTGGCCATAAGATACATGATCTCGAGGTCGTCCTTGGCCTCGAAGATCGGCTTCACAATCTGCTCATGCCATTGCAACGAGCGGTTCGAAGCCACGCGGGAGCCCGCGCATTCGAACTGTGTCGCGGCCGGCAAGAGATACGTGTCGTTCTTGCGGTCGCCGAGCACGGCCCAGGTGGTCGGATGCGGATCGGCAACGACCAGCAGCTCGAGCGCCGCAATGCCTTCCGCAGCCTTCGGCATCCGGGTGACCGTGTTGCCGCCATGACCGAAGATGATCATCGCCTTCAGCGGATTCTTCTGGGCGACCTGATCGCCCGGCAGGAGCGTGCCGTCGAACCAGCGGGTCGACGGGATGCCCGGCGTACTCATGATCTTCTTGTCGACGAAGCGGGAGACGAACCAGTCGTAGTCCGTTTCCCAGACACGTGACCAATGCCGCCACGCACCCTCGGCGAGACCGTAATAAAGCGGCAGCGTAACGATATCGAGGCCGATGTCGGTGGCGCCCTGCACGTTACAGTGGCCGCGGAAGATGTTGGCGCCGTTGCCGGTGCTGTGGCCGACATTGCCGGTCGCCAGCAGGAGCGTGCAGAACGCGCGCACGTTCGCCGTGCCGACCGTGTGCTGGGTCGCGCCCATGCACCATACGAGCGTCGACGGACGTTCCTTGGCGAACTTTTCGGCGACCCGTTTCATCTGCTCGCCGGGAACGCCGGTCACACGTTCGACTTCTTCCGGCGTCCACTTCTCGACTTCCTTGCGCACGTCATCCATGCCGTAGACGCGCTGGCGGATGAATTCCTTGTCTTCCCATCCGTTCTTGAAGATGTGATGCAGAAGGCCCCAGATCACCGGAATATCGGTGCCTGAACGGATGCGCACAAACTCGTTGGCGTGCGCGGCGGTACGCGTGAGACGCGGCTCGATGACGATGAAGTTCTGCTTTTGCAACTCCTTGCCTTCGAGCAGGTGCTGCAACGAAACGGGGTGCGCCTCGGCGGGATTGCCGCCCATCACAATCACCGTCTTGGCGGTGCGGATGTCGTTGTAGCTGTTCGTCATCGCGCCGTAGCCCCACGTATTGGCTACGCCCGAGACCGTGGTCGAATGGCAGATGCGCGCCTGATGGTCGACGTTATTCGTGCCCCAGTAGGCGGCCATCTTGCGATTCCAGTAGGAGCCTTCGTTCGAGCTCTTTGCCGAGCCGAGCCAGTAGACGGAGTCCGGCCCCGACTTCTCGCGAATGGCGAGCATCTTGTCGCCGATCTCGTTGATGGCCTGATCCCAGGAGATGCGCTTCCACTGGCCGTTTTCCATCTTGACGGGATACTTCAGACGGCGGTCGCCATGCACGAGCTCGCGCACGGCGGCACCCTTGGCGCAATGCGAGCCGCGATTGAGCGGGCTGTCCCAGCTCGGCTCCTGGCCGATCCAGACACCGTTCGCAACTTCGGCCGTCACGGTGCAGCCAACCGAACAGTGCGTGCAGATGTTCTTGCGCACTTCAATCTTTGCACCCGGCGCAGCCGGCGGGCCGGCTTCGGCCTTCTTCACGGTGCCGAGCGAGATGCTACCGAGCGCGGCAAGGCCGCCCGCGGCAAGGCCCGAGCGGCGCAGAAATGTACGGCGGTCGAGTCCGCCATTCGATTGTCCGGCGAAAGCGGCGGCGAGGTTGCCGCGGCGTGCTTCGCGTTCGCTTCTCTTGATCAGCACGGGCGCCTCCTCTCAGCTCTTTTTCGGATAGCCGTTGACGCGATAAAAAGTCTTCACGTGATCGGTCTCGCGATAACGCGTCTTCTTCTTGTCGGCGTCCGATTCGGCTGCGGCGGCCTGCGTTGCAAGCGGGACCGCGGCTGTCGCGGCAAGACCCGCGCCGGCGCCGATGGTGCGAAGAAATTCACGACGTCCAAGCGCCGCTTTATCCTCATGTTTCATCGCCTCGTCCTCCCTTATCCATTGCCTTCGCCGCACGCCCAAGCTCCACGCTCTAGGCCGGCAACGCGAAGGCCTCCGTTTCAATGTCGACGAACGCACGTCCGAGCCGGCCGACGCGACGATAGAAGGTCGCCCCTTCCGCCTGCTCGAGATCCGAGAAGAAACGTCCGATCCAGGGACGCAGATGTTTTTCAAACAGGTCGCGGTCCGCGTCCTGCGCGGCGGGAAACTTGCGATTGATCAGGCCGGCCATGACCTCGCATAGGATTGCCGCATGGTCCTCTGGCTCGGCTACGCCTTCCGCGCGCTCGACGCCGAGTTCGACGAGATCCTGGCGCAGCCGGGCGAGCGGACGCTCGTGCAGGAAGCCCGTTAGGTAGTAAGAGCCGTAGGGCAGCAATTCGCCGCGACCGACGCCAATGAAGAGATTGAAGAACTCGCGTTCGACATTGTCGGCGTTGGTGTTGCTTGCGGCTTCCGCCAGATCGGCGTGGGCGAGACCGAGGGGCGTCGCATCGCCGCGAAGCTGCGCGAGACGGTTGAGCAAATCGGAATTGGGGGCACGCCCGAGCAGCGCGGCGAGCAATGCGTATTCCTGCGCGCGCGCCGAATCGATTTCACTGATGTCGCCAGCCACGTCTGTCCTCGCAGCGTAAAGATCAGGACGGAGCACCACGCGCTCAACGCCGGTGGCGGCTTCGACGTCCAGCACCCGCTCGGCGGGGACGCGATTCCAGTTCGAAACGGAAGGCTGCGAAATTCCGAGGCGGCGGGCGAGTTCGCTCACTCCACCAGCAGTACGCAGTGCCTCGTTCAGTCCCTGGTCCCGCATAGCCTCAGACTATCGGCCCCTGTCCATAACCGCTCAAAAGAAGGCTTCTTAAGAGCAGTTCTGAAAAGCGTATCTGCTAGCGGAGGCGAGTCAATAGGAAGAGGCTATGGATCGGCTGCTATTTGGGCATGGCGCCGCCGTGAGACCGGCGAGCACCGACGCGAACGATTTCGTTTTCTTCCAAATCATTTTTTTGCAACGCAACATCCTGCTCTCGGACAGCGGCTGTCGAAGCGTCCGTGGACGGAACTGCGTTTGCAACACTCGCGGCCGAGGCATCGCGATCTTCGACGGGATTTTTGACGGGAAGTTGATCGGCCACTGGCTCCGGCGCGTCATCCGAGAGGCGCACGGACTTCGGGTCCTCCGGCAAGGCCGATTTGTCTTCCGGTTCGACTAGTTCGGGTGGCAACTTTTTCGACCCGCCGCCGAAGATGTCGGCAACCATGCGTGCCACGTCGCCGACCGGCGGAGAGAAGTCGAAACCGGGCGCGTTGCCGCCGGGCGTGAAGTCCCATTGGTTCTCCGCGATCCCGATGAAGTCGCGAATGGCTGGATCAGCGACCCAGACCTGGCGCAGCGCAGCCTGCCGCAGACCCGGCGGGACGCCCGCCGCCATGAACGGGCGAATGTCGGTTTCAGCGGTGATGGAATCGAGGTCCGGCAGCTTCGACAGATCGAAAGCGGGCTCGTCCTTTTCTTTTTCTTTCTTGTCCTGATCGTCTGTCGACTCGGAGACATCCGCGGCCTGCGCAGGTGCCGCCTCGTCCGCGGTTGGGGGAACGGACGCTGCCGCCGGCGGTTGCTTCGTCTCCTCCTCCGGCCCGGACTCCTTCACGACGTCGCGCTTGCGGCGCGACCAACGGGAGAGGAAATCCTCGCGATCGCTCATGAGCTGTCCTTCTTGCCCGGCACGCGGCGTGCAAGCGCCTCAGGGTCGGCGGCCTTGCGCTTGCGCTTGTAGAAGATGCGCTCGACATGGTGCTCGGCGACGAACTGCGCAAGCTCGTCGGACACGGCGTCGGGCATCGGCACCATCTCAACCAGGTCGTGGCCGGTTTCCGTCATCAGTTCGCCTTCCGAAGAGTCCGCCGTGACCGACCATAATTCGTAGGGCGGTTCGCCGCCCGTCGGGCGCAACGTGACCCACAGCGAGGGCGAGCCTGAAAACAAATTGTCGCGATACTGCGTCGTGTCGGAGGCGAAGAACTCGATGTCGGTCGCGCCGATATAAAAGGTCGCGACATCACCTTCCTCCGAGAGCCTGGTCCATGGTTCGGTGTCCGGCACGCCCGGCAGCACCGTAACCGGCCGCCACAGGTAATCGATCCACGGGCTCGACGCTTTGGTGCGCTGAACGACCACGCCGACCGGAAATATTTTCAACGGCTTCAGGCTCAACTGACGGGCTCCAGCAACTCAACCGGCAGACCGGTCACAAGGTTCTGCGGCTTCATGCGCAGCACTTTATCCTGCGTGATGGCAAGAATGAGATAGACCGGATCGCCCGCGCGCCCGGGGTCGGCGAAGCGCAAGCGATACAGCGCGGCAACGCGCCCCGCGGCAGCATCGTCAAGCGTCTCGCCGTTCCAGAGCAAGTCTCCGATCCTGGTGCCTTCGGCGTCGAGACCGACATACCAGGTGAACCTGGCGTCCTGCACTTCGGTGAGCGCCTCAACTTCGACCTCGACGTTGAGCAGATGCTTTACCCATCGCTCGATGACGCGGGCAAGCGCGTGATGGCCGCCGCGGCCCGCCGTGAGATCGAGTGCGAAATCGTGCCGGTCGCTGCGCTCGAAATATTCGGCGGCGTTGCCGTCGCCGAGGATGTCAATTTGCGTCGATGTTTCCAGGCCGAGCATTCCAACCAAGGGCGACACCTGTCCTGGATTGTCGCCAGCGATGATCTCTTCGTCGGCGGCGAGTAATGCGCCTTCATGCACGGTGATGCGCTGCGGACGGAAGAACATCTCTGCCGCGCGCAGGATCCACGGATCCTCACAGTCATCGAGGATATTGCGCAGAATCACATGCACGAGCTGGTTGATGAACAACGGCGGTGTGCCGGCCGTTCCTTCACGGATCAGAGCGAGATAAGCCGCTTCAAGCGTCGGATGGGCCAGCAGACGATCGCGGAAGGCGATCATCATGGTCCAGTTCTCGCGCGCATCGGCATCGGCGATAGCGGCGATCTCGTCGGCGCCGACCGGACGGCGCGGCTCCGACATCAGCGCGGCGTGCAGCGTCTTTTCGACGATGCAGGCCTCGGGCGGCGGCGCAAGCTCGGGCCGCGCAAGATAGACCTTCAGGAATTCGTCGGTGATGACCAGCCCACCGCCCTCCCCGATGTCGAGCAGATGGTGACCGCAGGAGAGCCAGAAATCCTTCATCGGCGGCGCTCTCCGGCCATGCCGATAAGGTCAACGTTCTCATCCGGCTGCTCTTCGCCCTCGACTTCAAGGAAAGCGAAGGCGCGCAGCGGCTTCGGACCGCCGCGCGGTTGCAATGTGCGGAAGGCTTCACGGATCGCGCCGTCTTCCGTGGTGCGATGGATGGCAATCAGCGTGTCGTGCGGGTGATCGCAAAGGGATTCGGCAAATGCGACTTCTTCTTCGGCGGCCCGGCGCGCGGTGTCGAGATCGGGCGCGCCAAAATGCTCGACCAGCCGATGCGCGAGCGCCTCGACGACGGCCACGCGGTCTTCGTCCTTCGCTTCGACGATCTGCACGAGCGTCGACCAGCCGAGCGACTGCACGCCAAGGAACCCCGATCGAAACGCCGACCTGCGCTTGCCGGTCAGCGTCTCCGCATCCTCGTCCCAGAACGCAAACGTCCCGCACACTGCCCACTCTCCGGGCTCGGCCGCACGCTCGAACACGAAGGTGTCCGACGGATCGAGGCGGATCGTGCGCAACAGCTTCACAGCTTCAGTCCTCGCGACTCGGCGTCGTACCAGTCGCGTTCAGCCAGCGCGGAAACAAGCGGGCGCTTTGTCGTGTCGAGCTTGCCTTTGCGGCGCGTGAGCAGATTGCCGAAGCCGTCGATCGAACGCTCGACCGGCTCATCGACCGGCAGGCGTTCGAGATAATGCTCGAAGACCGGGCGGTAGCCTTCCTGCTGCCAGGCGTCGGTCCAGGTCAGCAGGTGCCGCGCGAAGGTTTCGACCAGACGACCCGAGCCCAGTTCGCCAAATCCCTCTTCCTCGAGCGACGCGGCAGCAGGCCGCGTGCCTGGCTCGGCGCCGCCCATGATCGCCGAGCGCACCATGGCGCCGAAGACGAGCCAGCGCGGCGGCGATTTTTCGTCTGCGCGCGCGGGCCAGCCAAGCCTGGTGCCGGCGACCAGTCCACCATCGACCAGCATTGCGTCAGGCCAGACGAAGCAGAGATTCTTTTCGGGCGGCGCATGCGAAGCGAGCGCGTCGAACAACGCGCACATCGCGACATAAAACGAGCGCCGCGCGGCAGCGAGCGGTTCTTCGGGTTCCAGGACGACGGCGAACTCGACCACGTCGAAACGCCGCACCCAGACGAGCGTGCCCGCGCCTTCCTTGGCAGCGATTTTTTCCGCGTGGCCGAACGCGTCGCCCGCTTCGCGCAGCGGCACTTCCTTGAAGCCCGGCGGCAAATCGAGCCGGCCCGTGTACGGCGTGTGAATCCGGCTACGCAACTCGGTCGGCATGGCGCTCCCAAAACCTTGAGGCCAAAGGGACTTACATTGTAGTTAGTATAACTATAGCCTTTGCCTATCGCTGGCACTACCTAGGCACCTGCCTTTGACGGCGGCGGGAGACCGGATGACCAATCGACCGCGCACTCTTCTTGTTTGCTCCTGCGAAGACACGATGCCGCTGGACGAGGCGGCGATC
>JAICQA010000416.1 GCA_025929595.1 Xanthobacteraceae bacterium | reverse complement strand
TGCGGGCGGTGAGATTCCAATCGCCATCGCTCTCGACCGCGCGCAGGAAGTCGTCGTTCACGCGCACGGAATTGTTGGAGTTCTGGCCGGAGACGGTGAGGTAGGCCTCCGAGTCCCAGTCCGTGTCGTAAACCGGGAAGTCGATGTCCTTGTAGCCCTGCTTCGCGAACTGGATCACGCGCTTGATCATGTTGTCGGAGACCTGCGCGCGGTGCGCGAACTTGATCTCGCGCTTGAGCGCCGGGTTCTTCTCAGGATCAAAACAGTCGTCGCCCGAGCCCTCGCAATTCACGCAGGCCTTCATCACGGCCTTGAGGTGCTTGGCGTTGATCCTGGAGCCGGTGACGAGCGAGGCGACCTTCTGCTCTTCTTTCACTTTCCAATCGACGTATTGCTCAATGTCCGGGTGGTCGGCATCGACCACGACCATCTTGGCCGCGCGGCGCGTCGTGCCGCCCGACTTGATCGCGCCCGCCGCGCGGTCGCCGATCTTGAGGAAGCTCATCAGGCCCGACGAACGCCCGCCGCCCGAGAGCTTTTCGTTCTCGCCGCGGAGCTTGGAGAAATTCGAGCCGGTGCCGGAGCCGTACTTGAAGAGGCGCGCCTCGCGCACCCACAAATCCATGATCCCGTTTTCGTTCACGAGATCGTCCTCGACCGACTGGATGAAGCAGGCGTGCGGCTGCGGATGCTCGTAGGCGGAGGCGGCCTTGGTCAGCTCGTGCGTGAACGGATCGACATAGAAGTGGCCCTGGCTCGGACCGTCGATGCCGTAGGCCCAATGCAGGCCGGTGTTGAACCACTGCGGCGAATTCGGCGCCGCCATCTGCATGGCGAGCATGTAGCGCATTTCGTCGAAGAAGGCCGAAGCGTCGCCTTCCGAGTCGAAATACTTTCCCTTCCAGCCCCAGTAGGTCCAGGTGCCGGCGAGGCGGTCGAACACTTGCTTCGCCGACGTCTCGCCGACGATGCGCTTGTCTTTCGGGAGGAGCTGGAGGGCCGCGTCGTCGGCGACGGAGCGCCAGAGGAAGGAGGGGACGGTTTCCTCCTCCACGCGCTTCAACATCGCGGGCACGCCCGCCTTGCGGAAATATTTTTGCGCCAGCACGTCGGTCGCGACCTGCGACCACTGCTCGGGCACTTCCATGGTGTCGAGTCGAAAAACGATCGAGCCGTCGGGATTCCTGATCTCGCTCACCGCCGTGCGGAATTTGATGTCGGCGTAGGGCGACTGGCCTTCTTTGGTGTAACGGCGCTCGATGCGCATTCTTCGTCCCCTTGCAGTCCTGCGCGGCCTTCGGGTTCAACCCGCCGTCCGCTTTGTTGGTTCGGCCCCCGTTCGGGCCGCTCACGCGTCTGGGACAGGCCCAGCTTCTACTTTTCCCCTTTTGAACGCGAGCTTGTCCGAAAACCGGTCTCCACTTTTCGGGCTCGCGTTCCCCACTCGTCGCCGCCAAGCGGCGGCAGCCGCCCCTTGCGCCGGCGCGGATTTCTCCGGCGGCGCTGTCGTCTCGGGTCGCTTGGGAAGGCCGAGAGCGACGAATTACTGCGCCCCGGACCGGCAGTGACCCTAGGACGACTCGCGAGAAGCCGTCAAGCCATAGTGGCTTGGAACTCTTAAGAGCCTATATATGGTGGGTAATAGCCGAAAACAGGGGATGCGGCTCTTGCCGCGCGCCCCGTGGTCTGGGTGCTACCAGAGGCAGATTCGAGCCCGCGGGCAAGCCGGAAAAAGCGGCGGGACGGTGCCGGTGGGATAACAGCGGGGATTACGGCGCCCGCAGGCCGGCTACTCGCCCGCGGCCAATGCCGCCGCCCGGAGGCGCGCCGGGTCGTCCCCGGCACCTTCGACCGCGGTGCGCTGCCGGGGCAGAGCGTCCGGATGCTCATCCTGGAGAAACGCGATCAGCTTCTCGCGCACCTCGCATTGCAGGTCCCATTGTTCGCCGGAATTCCGCGCGCTCAGGAGCACGCGCACCTTGATTCCGTCGGCGGTCGAATCGGTAACCTGCACATTTTTCGTGACGCGATCCCAGAGCGACGAGGCTTCGGCGATCTCGTCCACCTTGCGGCGCAGCGCGCCGATCGGCGCCGTGTAATCGAGATAGAGATGGACGGGCGCGAG
>JAICQA010000102.1 GCA_025929595.1 Xanthobacteraceae bacterium | reverse complement strand
GATCACGTTCGGCAGCTGCCGCAACTCCTCAACCAGCCCTTCGAACGCGTAAGGCACGATCTGGCTGCTGATGCCTTTCACCGAAATAGGCGGCAGCGGACGAGCGCGCACGATGACGCTCACCAGCGCGAAAGTCTCATAGCTCATCACAATGCCGCCCGGCTCCGCGATCGATTGCAGACGCGCCGCGAGGTTCGCCTCCGCGCCGACGATCGTGTAATCCATGCGGTCGTCGCTGCCGAAATTGCCGACATTGCAATAGCCGGTATTGATGCCCATGCGGGCGCGGAACGGCTGCTCGATGCCGCGCCGGTGCCATTGCGCGTCGAGCTCCACCAGCCGCTGCTGCATCTCCGCCGCCATCTCGACGCAGGCGCGCGCGTCCTGCTGCACGCCCTTTGTTTCCGGGTCGCCGAAGAACAGCAGCATGGCGTCGCCGACGAACTTGTCGACCGTCGCACCGTGCCGCAGCGCAATCGCCGACATCTCGGTGAAATATTCGTTGAGCAGCGCAGTCAGGTCTTCGGGCTGCAACCGCTCGGCGGTCGCCGTGAAATTTTCGATGTCCGAGAAGAAGATCGTGAGCTTCTTGCGCTCGGTTGCGATCGCCACGTCGCGTTCGCCCGAGAAGATGCTCTTGTAAATCTGCGGCGAGATGTATTTGGCGATCTTCATCGAGATCGAGGCGAGGAAATTGTTCGCCTCCGACAGCTCGCGGTTGAAGGCGTGGATCACACGTGCCTGCCGCCGTTGCAGCAGGATGAACGAAAGGCCCGCAAGGCCGACGAGAAAGAAGTAGGCAAGCAGATATTTGAACGAGAAGACGTTCGCCCCGATGGGCTGCCGGACCGTGATCTCCTGAATGGCGCGCACATCGCCCACCTTCCAGTCGGTACGCGGACTGTCGGGATGCGAGTTATGGCAGGAGACGCAGGTCGCTCCCATGATCACGGGCGTGGCGAGCCGGATGACGCTCTCGAACAACGTGCCGTGCGCCGCCACGATCGGCATTTTCGGATTCTTACGCAGCGCAGCAAGCGCATCCTGCTCGAACGTATCGAGATTGTGCGTCGCGCGCCCCTTGAACGGCTGGTCCGAGACGAAGCGATAACGCACGGCATCATTGCGGGCCGAAATGCGCTGGCCGAGCTCGATCGACAGGGTCGCGGGGATGGGAATTCCGCCCGGCACGTCCTTGTAGTTGTGGGTGGGCTGGGCTCCATGGTTCGCCATGATCCGTCCGACGACGTCGCTTGCGTAAAATCCGCGCATATCGTCGATGATGCGGCTGACCTCATCCGCCTGCCGGCGGAGGATGCGCTCCGACAATTCCCGCATATCGAGCCATGCCGCCACCGGCAGGCCGAGCAGCAGGACCAGTACGCCCAGCACGACCAGCCACCCAAAGGATCGCTGCTCCTGCGGCGCCGGGGAAACATCAGCCATGCCGGCCGCCATCTGATTTCGAGGGGTGAAACGCCAGAGTCCTGCCCATTGGCCTGCGGGCAACGCACAATTGCCCGATCATAAGTGCCCGCACCGCCTTACGGCAAACCGCCGTGGCCAGCGGCACCCGATACTTTCACACTGCGCCGCCGAGTGTTGCCGCGGCGGTACAGGGGGCGTGGTGCATCAGGATGCCCGTTGACTCCCCTTGGGCCTTTGGCAAAACTTTCGCACTCTTCACGCAGGGTGAGGACGTCTCTTGGGGGTTTTCATGAAGAAGCTAGGTATCGCGCTCGCGGCCTTGGCCGTGATCGTTCTTGCCGCCGCGCCGGCAGCGCAGGCGCAAAGCAAGAAGCTGTGGGACGGCTGGATCGAGGAACTGCAGAAGGCGCGCGCTGGCGCCACTGCCCCGGCCGCTGCTCCGGCGAAGAAGAAGTAATCGCCGACGCTTGAAGTGAAGAGCGCTCCGCGGGCCTCAGGCCGGCGGAGCGCTTTTTCTTGGCAGTCGGCGCGGCCGAAAGCCGCAAGTCCTATTCGCTGATCGTCTTCACGACGCTCGAGGTCGGCCGGTCGCTGACCGTCGGCAGCTTGATCTCTTTTTTCACCAGCTCGTCATATTCGGGCAGCGACTTCACCGGAGTCTTGCCGGTCATGTGCACGATCTTGTAGCCGCCATCCTTGAGCTTGATCAGCAGATCGGCCACGGCGTCGGCCGTCACCTTCTGGAAGTCGTGCATCAGCACGATGCCCTTTCCATGCTTCTCCAGTTTTTTCATGATGGAGTCGATGACCTGCTCCGGCTTGCGCATCTTGAAGTCGAACGAGTCGAGGTCGGTGGAAAAAATGCCGACATTGCGCTCGCCGAGATAGGTCACCTGCTTCGGAGGATGCTGGAGCACGGGAAAGCGGAAGAACGGCGCCGCCGGCGCGCCCAGCGCGAACTCGACCGCGCTGATGCCCTTCTCGATTTCCATCTTGGCTTCTTCATCCTTCATCTTCCCCAGATTCCGGTGCGACCACGTATGACTGCCGATCGTGTGCCCGGCCTTGGCGACTTCCCTCAAAATTTCCGGATAATAGGTCGCGTGTTTGCCGATCGGGAAAAAGGTCGCCCTGACACAGTGGTCGGCGAGTGCCTTCAAAACCTCCGCCGTCGTCGGCCACGGACCGTCGTCGAAGGTGAGAACGACCTCGTTCCGGCGCAGGAAATCGTGCTGCCGGAAATGCTCGAAACCGAAGCCGGGGCCGCCGGTCGTATCGATCTCGACAACCCGTGAAGTGCCCAGTGCCTTCGGATTACCCGCGCAATCCTGCGCCCATGCCACATTACCGGCCGCGGCCGACACCGACGCGGCCACGACGAACGCCCAAACGCCCCGCATTCCCAACCCCATTTGATGCTTTGCTGACCCAACTCGTGACAATTCTAGTGACTATCACAGGGTGCGTCATCCAATTTGCCCCGGAACCCTTAACCGGCATCGATTTCGATCCCAGGGCGGAGTTGAGCAATTCGGCTTGTTCGTCGCGCGTCGCAGTGGTGAGCACGAATGAAGACGCGAGTCCGCTTGTTGCCCCTTCGACACAGGACAGGATGAAAACGTCTTTCTGCGGCGCCGCAAAGATCGCCTGCGTCCCGTGCTGCGCTAACCGCCAGCCATCTCGTTCTACCGACTGGCGAATCCAACGCACTACATAGAAACCACCGTCGGCACTTACGCTCCCTACAGGGTGCAACCCATTGACTCGCAGGGTGAATCAAAGGGAATCTATCGCTGCTACAGACCCATGAAGGGCAAAAGGGGAGCTACCCAATGAAGAAAACAGGAATCATTCTGGCGGCCGTCTCGGCCTTGGCGCTCGGTTCGCTGGTGTCGGCTCAGCCGGCGCGCGCCGACGCCGGCGCGACGATCGCAATCGTTGCCGTCGGCGGCTGGGGCTGGTGCCATCTCACCTACGGTCAGCCGCGCGCGACGCCGCTTTGCGCCTGGCACGATCATTGGCACGCGGTCTGGCACGCCCAGCACGCTCCGGCGCCGGCGAAAAAGAAGTAACAAGCGCGCAACGTCCGCGGCGCGAGGCGCGCGGACGCGTCGCTCTTTGCGGGCGCTGCACAGCATGCCTGTGCGGCGCCCGTTTGCTTTTTGAAAGTTATTTCGGCGCGATCTCAAACTCCGCCGTCACGCGCCCGCGGATCTCTTGCTCGCCGGCCTCAACGGGCACCGGCGCACGGGCCACGGCTGCATCCGCCGACATGCGCATCATCGGCCGCGGCGGCTCAGCGAATCCCTCGATCGCCGAGAACAACCGGACAATTCTCACGCCCGCCGCGTCGGCAAGTATTTCCGCCTTCCGCAACGCGTCTTTCATCGCTGCCGTGCGCGCCTGGTCGCGCAACGGCCCCGGCTCCGCCAGCGTTAACTCAACGCCGCGAATCTGGTTTGCGCCCGATGTTACGAGTTGGTCGAGCAGTCCGCCGAGCTTGTCCAGGACGCGCACGCGGATCGAGACGTTGTTTGACGCTTCATAGCCGACAAGCTTCGGCGCCTCTCGTGAGCCTTGTCCCGGATACGAGTATTGCGGCTGCAGGGAAAGGCGGCTGGTTTCCAGGTCACGTGCCTCGATGCCCGCCTGCTTGGCGGCCGCCAGGACGCCATTCATCGCCTTGGAATTCTGCGTCATCGCTTCGGCAGCGCTGGGAGCGCGCGTGACGACGCCGACAGACACGACAGCCATGTCAGGACGCGCTGTGACCAACCCCTCCCCGGTCACGGTGATCGTCGGAACGGATTTTTCCTGCGCGACCGCCGGCGGAATGGCGGCGAGCAAGCCGACGACCGCAAGCGCGGTGGCGACGGTTCTGCGGACAAAGGCCATGAATTCCTCCACTCGATTTCGTGGAACCGAGCCCAGCTTCTGGGCCGCAATACGGCGGTCTACCAGCGCTGGAAGACGAAGTACGCGCCGAGCGCGATCAGCGCAAAGCCGACCGCATGATTCCATGCCAGGGGCTCCTTCAGATACAGCACCGAAAAGCCCGCGAAGACGCCCAGTGTGATCACTTCCTGCATCGTCTTCAGTTCGGCGGTCGAATAGACCGCATGGCCGATACGATTGGCGGGAACGGCCAGACAATACTCGATGAAGGCAATGCCCCAACTCGCCAGGATCGCGAGCATGAGCGGTGTCGACTTGAACTTGAGATGACCGTACCAGGCAAAGGTCATGAAAATATTGGAGAGCACCAGCAGCACGACCGGCGTAACGGCGGGGGACAGAGTCATGGCGGAAACGATCTCAGGAGCAAGAGAGGCGGCGGCGACGCGCTCGCAGCACCCACGAAGGCAGGCAACCGACCCTAGCCCTCGCCGCCGATTCGGGCACCGCACCGCCAATGCGGCTCTCAGCCGCGTACCCGCGGGTGCCCGCCCGCCGCGCCTCGGACAAACTTTTGCGCTAGCTTCAACGTTCTGGAGAAACCGCCATGCGCGTGTCATTGGCCGCAGCCTTCGTTCTGGCCGTCAGCCTCGTTGCCAATCCTGCACTCGCCCTGAAGCGCGTTCCCTATCCGGAGGTGCGTGTCGTCGCTCTTCCGGCCTTCGACGGCGACGTTGCGCTCGCGGACATGCGCAAGCGCTTCGCGGACGCGGTCGCCGCTCAGAACCTTGCGGCCGTTACCATCCTCGTGTCACCGAAATTCGAATGGACGGCCGCCGGCGGGCTCGTGGATGAGTTCGATGCCAAGCGCGGCGCCGAACATAATTTCAAGGTCGCTTTCGGATTCCGTGCACCTGGCCGCGACGCCGACGGCACGACCGACATCGGTCCACAGTGGGAATTGCTAGCATTCTTCGCCACCGACCCCGTGCTGACCCAGGAGAAAGGTTCGCCGCTCGTCTGCGGCACGACTACGGCGAAAGTCGAGGACATGGGCGCGCTCGACGCAGCCTTCAATCGCATCGACGAAGAGAACGATCTCTCCGAGTGGGTTTATTTTGTCGGCGAACTTGAGTTGACGGCGAAGCCGGGTGCCGGCGCGAGCGTCGCGAAAGTGAGCAGCCTCGCTCTGCCGATCGTCGACTTGCATCCGAGCGCAAAGGAAGGCTCATCCGCGCTTGTCACGCCGACGCATTTCGAACTGCTCCTGCCCAACGGCAAGGCCGGCTGGGCGCCCGTTGAACGTGCGCGCCCGCTCTTCGTCGATCGCCTGTGTTTCGCCAAGCTCGGCAACGAGTGGAAGATCGCCGCCTACGAACAGGCAGAGTAAATCCTGTGCATGTGCGGGAACTCCGGCCCGCGAGCCACGTTCTTCTGCCGCCGGTACCATCCGGCGTCGCCGCACGGGAGATCGGGATGCCTTACGCACGTGGCCGCTATGCGCTGACCGCGCCCTCGATCGTCATTTTCGTCATCTCCGCCGTCTTCGCCATCGCCGCTTTCCTTGTCCGCTATGCGGGCATTTCGCTCCCGATCATCAATCCGGGCCGTGTTTTCGACGTGCTGGCGATCGCTTACGTCTTGCTCCTGGCGGGCGTCCTCTTCCGGCGGGCGTGATGCCTGCCCACGCGGTGGGACAAGCCGCGCTTGGCGCGGCCATCCGCCTATTCTAGAGATCGTGCGCCACGGCAAGAGCCAGCGAGGCGCGCATGATCGTCGAGAACCAGTTGCAGGTGACCGATGCGGTGCTTAAAGCAGTCAACCGCACGAGCGATCCACGCCTGCGTGAGCTGACCGCCGCGCTCGTCCGCCACCTCCACGACTTCGCCCGCGAAGTGAAACTGACCGAAGACGAATTCCGTCAGGCCTGCGCCTATGTCGCGTCGCTCGGCCAGCACACCAACGACACGCACAACGAAGTCGTGCTGATGTCGGGCTCGCTCGGCTTCTCGACACTCGTGTGTTTGCTGAACAACGGCAACAACGGTCAGACTGAAACCGCCGCCAATCTGCTTGGGCCGTTCTGGCGCATGAATTCGCCGCACACCGAGAACGGCGGCTCGATCGTGCGATCGCCGACGCCGGGGCCGGCGATGTTCGTGAACGCACGCGTCATCGACCAGCACGACAGACCGATTGAAGGCGCCGAGATCGACGTCTGGCACTCTTCACCCGAAGGCCTCTACGAGCAGCAGGACGAAAAGCAGGCGCACATGAACCTGCGCGGCAAGTTCATGACCGACGCCGACGGCCGCTTCTCGTTCCGCAGCATCCTGCCGGCGGGCTACCCGATCCCAATCAACGGCCCGGTCGGCGACCTCATCCGCGCGCAGGGCCGGCACAACTACCGCCCGGCGCATCTGCATTTCCTGGTCTTCAAGCAGGGATTCAAGACGCTCATCTCGCAGGTTTATGTGAAGGGCGATCCGCATCTCGAAACCGACGTGCAGTTCGGCGTCACGCGCGCCCTCGTCGGCAACTATGTACGTCACGAAAACGAGCCCGCTCCGGCGCCCGACGTCGAAGGGCCATGGTACTCGCTCGACTACACGTTCCGGATGGAGCCGGGCGAAGCAAAACTGCCAAAGCCGCCGATCAAGTAGCGGCAAGGGAAATCCAAAAATGAAAGTCTATGTGTTCGACCTGCTCGCGTATGGCAGGCAGTTCGAAGAGTTCAAGAACGACCGCCTGATCCCCTACCCGCTTTCGGGAAAATATTTCGACCGCGAACTTGCGGCGAAAACCTATTACGAGCATCTCGAAGTCTGGCGCGAGATGGATGCGCTCGGTTACGACGGCGTAGGCCTGAACGAGCACCACACCACACCGCACGGCCTGATGAACTCGCCGAACATGATGGCGTCGGTCGCGGCCCAGCACACGAAGAAACTGAAATTCCTGATCCTCGGCAACCTGCTGCCGCTGCACAATCCGCTGCGCATCGCCGAAGAACTCGCGATGGCCGATGTGCTCTCGCACGGCCGCGTGATCTCGGGCTTCGCGCGCGGCGTGCCGCGCGAATACAAGGTCTATCGCGTACCGATGTCGGAATCGCGCGCGCGTTTCGAGGAAGCCTTCGACGTCATCATGAAGGCATGGACCTCAGAGACCTTCTCACACGAAGGAAAATTCTGGACCTACAAGGATGTCTCGACCTGGCCGCGTCCGTGGCAGCAACCGCACCCGCCGGTTTGGGTGCCGTTTACGGGCAGCAAGGAAACCATTGAATGGGCGGGGCGGCATAACCTCAGCGCCGTCATTCACCCGCAGCACCCGGGCCTGACCGAGGACATCGTCAATCACTTCGCAAAATCGCTCGCCGCGCACGGACACAGTCTGACCGCCGACAAGCTCTGCGTCGTAACCGATGCCTATGTCGCCGAAAGCCGTCAGAAAGCCATCGACGAATACTCGCCGTCCTTCCTCTATTTCAACCAGACGCTCTGGCATCACGGCAGCCTGCCGGACAAGAACGCGCCGACGCCGAAGGAAGCGGGCTTTGTCAGCTCGAACTCCTTCGATTACGTGCGGCCCGAGAACCTTCCGCACGCCCAGCTGGACCGGAACAAGCTGCGCAACATGACGTTGAACGATGTTGAAGAGCGCGTCACGTCCGGCAAGCTCGCTTTCGGACCGGCCAAGGAAGTGGCAGAGCGCCTCATCGCAACGGTGGAAGAAACAGGCGCGAATTCCATTATGCTCCAGATGAATCTCGGCGCCATGCCACACGCGCAGTTCCTCGAACAGATTCGCCGCTTCGGCCGCGAGGTGCTGCCGATCCTGCAAGCCCATGAGGTGAAGCGATCATGACGCAGCCAAAGGAAGTCAGGATCAATCTCCTTCTCTTCCCGGGCGTCACCCAACTCGACCTCACGGGCCCGTACGAAGTGCTGGTGCGCATGCCCGGCGCGAAGATCGAACTCGTCGGCGCGACCATCGACCCCGTCGTCAGCGACCGCGGCCTCGCGATCGTCCCCACCACCACGATCGAAGCGGCGCCCGCCTGCGATTTGCTCGTGGTGCCCGGCGGCCCCGGCACCGACGACGCAATCCTCGACGAACAGTGGGTGAAGTTCGTCCGCGATCAGGCAGCGAAGGCACGCTGGATTTTCGGCATTTGCACGGGCTCCCTGCTGTTAGGCGCGGCGGGACTCCTGCGCGACCGCCGCTCGGGCGGACACTGGCTGGCGCGCGATCTGCTGGCGCAGTTCGGCGCGACCGTCGTCG
>JAICQA010000441.1 GCA_025929595.1 Xanthobacteraceae bacterium | reverse complement strand
CGGGTCCGCGCGAGGCGCGGCCCGATGACAAGCTCCGCCGAGAGCCGGGACCGTCATCAGTATGCCGCTCACGGTCCCGGGTCTCGCATCGCTCACGCGATGCTCGCCCGGGACGACGAGGACCCAATGAAACTCATCTGCTTCGGCCTGCTGCTCGTCATCTGCCAGCCGGTGGAGGACTCCGCGCCCGTGACGGTCACCGTCTGCCCGGAGATCGCGTCGTGGAGCGCCGCCTATCAGCGGCGCCTCGCGAGCGAACTGCGCCGCTTGCCGAGTGAGTCCGCGATCGAACGGGCGGTGGCGGAGGCGATCAATTTGCGCGACCAGGCGCGCGCTTGCCGGGCGAATGTTTCACAGTGAAGCTTATTGCGGGCCGGCGCCTTCCCAGCCGATATAGGCGCCGCCATGTTTCAGCGCGGCGATGGTCTTGCCCTCAAAGCCGGCCAACTCCTTCAGGTCTTCCCAACTCTGGAACGGCCGCGCGTCGAGGAGCGCGCGTACGTGGTCCGGCCCGAGCGCGGGCAGTGCGCCAAGCTCTTCCTCGCTCGCCGTGTTGAGATTGCACGACACGCGGTCCTGCTCGACCGGCTCCGCGGCGCCGTCCGCACCGTTGCCGCCGGCACCCTTCTCCTTCGGCGCGCCCGCCACGGCAGTGGAGCCCATATAGGAAGGCGGATCGCTCGCGGGGAAAGTCTCCTCGACTTCCTCGTCGATCTTCGGCTCGCTCTTCGGTTTGCGGTTCATGCACAGTGCCCCTCAATGATCGGGGTAACGCCTGAAATCGGGCCCGGTTCCCGCGGCTGACTTCGCAGGCCGCTTCGGGCACAATCGGGCCCGACTCGTGCAACTTCATGATCCGTTCATCGGGTCACGGCCTATATACGGGCAGCCATGCGCCTACTCGTTATCGAGGACGATCCCGATCTCAACCGCCAGCTCGTCACCGCGTTGACGGACGCGGGCTACGCGGTCGACAAGGCATTCGACGGCGAGGAGGGGCATTATCTCGGCGAGAGCGAGCCCTACGACGCCGTCGTACTCGATCTCGGCCTGCCCAAGATGGACGGCATTTCTGTCCTCGAGTCCTGGCGCCGCGGCGGCAAGGACACGCCGGTCCTCATTCTCACCGCACGCGACCGCTGGTCGGAGAAGGTGCAGGGCTTCGACGCCGGCGCCGACGACTATGTCGCCAAGCCCTTCCACATGGAAGAAGTGCTGGCGCGCATCCGCGCACTGCTGCGCCGCGCGGCCGGCCACGCATCGAGCGAGCTTGTCTGCGGGCCGGTGCATCTCGACACGCGCACGAGCCGCGTCACCGTCGGCGGCAACGCGATCCGTCTCACTTCGCACGAATATCGCCTGCTCGCCTATCTCATGCATCACAACGGCCGCGTGGTGTCGCGCACCGAGCTCGTCGAGCACCTGTACGACCAGGACTTCGACCGCGACTCCAATACGATCGAAGTGTTCGTCGGGCGGCTGCGCAAGAAGCTCGGCATCGACGTGATCCAGACCATCCGCGGCCTCGGCTACCGCATCAATTCGCCGGACGATGCGTCCTAGCTCGCTTGCCCGCCGCCTGTTTCTGACGGCGGCGACGATCACCGTGATCGTCCTTGGCCTCGCCGGCCTCGTTCTCTCTTCTCTTTATTTCGAGGCGGTCGAGCGCGCGTTCGACCGCAACCTTCAGGTCTATCTCAAGACCATGGTGGTCGATGTCGCGACCGCGCCGACCGGCACGATCCCGGAGCCGACGGGACTCGGCGAGCCGCTTTTCCAGGAATTGAACTCGGGCTGGTACTGGCAGATCGAGCGGCTCGAGGGACCGAAGAGCGAGCTGAAACGCTCGCCGTCGCTGCCGCCGCCGGGCCTGCGCAGTCTCGACGAGCAGCGCGTG
>JAICQA010000429.1 GCA_025929595.1 Xanthobacteraceae bacterium | reverse complement strand
TCGAACGAGAACGTGCGGATGATGTTCTCGATCATCGGCCGCGGAATTTCGTTGCGCAGCGCGGTCTCGTAAATGCTCTGGTAGAGCCGTATGCCGGGCCCTTCTTCGCTCTCGTCGGCACCGGCGCCGGCCACGTCCATTTCGCGCGGCTCCTCGACGGAGACGTAGCGGCCGTTGTCGCCGAGCGCGACGGTGGCCTCATGGCCTTTTTCGCTGAAGATGCTGACGCGCAGCGGATGCGTCTGGCCGTCCTGCATGATGTCGAGCAGAACGCGGACGCGATGACCTTCGACGATGCCGCCGTCGCGCCCGCGCGAGCCGAAGGCGGCGATCAGCGCCGTGGTGGCCTGGGGCACGGCGTTGAGTTCCTTCAGGATCGCACTCAAGCCTTCGCCCTTCTTGGCGATTACGGTGCGTTCGCTCCAGGTGTTGCCGCCCGTGGTTTCGGCCGCCGTCTTCGGCACGGAGCTGAGATTTTCGGCGACATTCGGGAGCACGTTGATCTCGCCGGCGCCGCCGTTCTCAGACGCGTAGCCGAGCGCCGAGCTGGTCACCGGAATACCGATGCCGGCGGTGAAAGTCGGACGCAGTTCGGGTTCGTTCGAAAGGAGCGCCTGGCGGACGCTGTAGATCACATCTTCATTGCGCAGTGTCGCGGCGATGCGCGCGGCTGCGGGTACCTGAAGAAGATCGCGCATGACGATCGAAAGCTCGCCCGTCGGCTCGACCGCCGGGCCGTCGTCGTGACGCGGGTCTTCTTCGGTCATCAGCTTGACCGGATTGAAAGCCGGCACGCTGGAGGCAAATTCGGTCGGGCTGGTCGCGAGATTGCTCGCGACGCGAATGAAGGGACGGACGCGCACGATCTCGCGGTCGGCGACGCGGGTTGTCGTCGAGACGCGCAAGGTCTGGCGCGCGGTCGAAAGATCGACCAGCAACGACATGCGGTCGGCCTTGCGACTGGCATTCGAGATGCGGTCGCCGGCGGCGCGCAGCGCCTGACGCGCAAATTCCGGCACCTGCGCGAAGCGATATTCGCCGTCGAGCGCGGCATAGACCGCGCCGCCCATCAGGCCGCCGCCGGCGACGGCGGCGAGGACGGTGGCGGCAAGCCAGCGGATGGAGACGCGGCGGCGATCGATCGGCTCCTCAACGTCGCCGTCGAGCCCAAGGGGCGGCTCATTGCCGAGTTCGATGCTGGGAGGGGCCTGACGCCCGTGGCCCAAGGCTCGTCGCCCGCTTTCCAAGCGCTTCCCACTCCCCCAACTGGTCCCCGCTCGGGCGGGCGCTTAAAAATCACCCCGGCAAACCGGGGCCAGAAAACAAAAGTCGCCTTTGCAAAGTGGCGGTATCATGACTATCGATGGGGCGGGCGGTAGGTCCAGCCGATTTTGTTGCAGACAGTTGACAATCGAATCGGAGCAGCCATATAACCCCCTCTCTGGCGCGCCGTCGTTTCGGCGGGTTGGCGCTCCAGTATAGCTCCTTTAAACGACCCTTGGTCGCTCAGTTCTGGCGCAGGCCGGAATCGGGGAGTTTCGACGGCCTTCCGGTTCCCGGGGGGTCGGGGCGCAAGCCCGGCTGTTTGAAGCTGTGAATCGGGAAGAAAGAGAAACGTAGGCGGCGGGGTCCTTGCGGGCTTCCCCTCCGGCGGGTGCAAACCTGCTTGGGTGGAGGCCAATGACTTCGGCGGTCCTACGTTTCGATAAGTTCAAGCCAAGATTGCTTTCATGCAAGTGAAGGCGATCGATGTGCTTGGGACTCGTCAATGAAATGTAGTGATCGAGCTGAATCAAAATCTCAAACTTGAGAGTTTGATCCTGGCTCAGAGCGAACGCTGGCGGCAGGCTTAACACATGCAAGTCGAACGCGATTGTTCCCGCAAGGGAGCAGTTGAGTGGCGAACGGGTGAGTAACACGTGGGTGACCTACCTTCGAGTGGGGGATAACGTCCCGAAAGGGACGCTAATACCGCATAACATCCT
>JAICQA010000249.1 GCA_025929595.1 Xanthobacteraceae bacterium | reverse complement strand
GCGGCAAGCTCAAAGACCGCTGGCGCATCCGCCGCGACGGCAAGCTCGTGTTCGCCGACGCCGTCACCCTTGACGGAGGAATTGGCGCGACGCTTGCGCGCCCGGCGATTGCGCGCGGCGCCATCGCTGCCGGAACGATTATTCAACTCGCGCCCGACGCGGAAACGAAAATTGACGCCGCCCGCACCGCACTCGAACACGACGGCATCGAAGCCGGCGCCAGCGCCTTTCACGGCATGATCGCCGTCCGTATTCTCGCGCAGGATAGCCTGTCGCTGCGCGCCGCCATTCTCGCAACACTGTCAGCGCTCGGCGCCGAACCGCCGCGCGCATTTTCGCTTTGAAGACCCGGAGGAAACGATGAACCTCACGCCAAGGGAAAAAGACAAGCTGCTGATCGCGATGGCAGCATTAGTGGCGCGTGCGCGGCTCAAGCGCGGCGTGAAGCTCAATCACCCGGAAGCGATCGCGCTCATCACCGAAGCCGTGATCGAAGGTGCACGCGATGGGAAGACCGTCGCACAGCTCATGAAGTTTGGTGCGAAGGTCTTGAAGCCAAGCCAGGTCATGCCCGGCGTCGCCGAGATGATCCACGACGTGCAGGTCGAGGCGACATTCCCCGATGGCACCAAGCTCGTCACCGTTCACAACCCGATCCGCACCGGCAAGGCCAAGAGCGTGCCGGGCGAGGTGCGCACGAAGAAAGGCGACATCGAGCTGAACGCAGGACGCGAGACGATTAAGCTCAAGGTCGCGAATTCTGGCGACCGCCCGGTGCAGGTCGGCAGCCACTATCATTTCTTCGAGACCAACCCCGCCCTCAAATTCGAGCGCGAGAAGGCGAGGGGCATGCGGCTCGCAATCCCCGCAGGCACCGCAGTGCGTTTCGAACCCGGCCAGACCCGCGAAGTCACGCTCGTCGCGCTCGCGGGCAAGCGCGAGGTCTACGGCTTCCGGCAGGAGGTCATGGGGAAGCTATGACCTTGCTGCGAATCGCGCGCTCCGACACCTTGCTCCTTACCAACGTAAGGAGAAGCCGATGGCCTACGCATTTCCGTACAGGCGCACCGTGACGCTCACGAGCAAGGGCCAGATCACCTTGCCGGTCGAACTTCGCCGCAGCTGGAATCTCCGGCAAGGCGACCAGCTCGATTTCGTACTGGCCGACGATGGCTCCGTACGCGTGCGCAAGCACGTCCGCCTGTCCAACAACGACGACACCGACCGCGTATCGCTCAATCAACCCGAGCCAACCTGACGCTCCGAGATTCTCCCCATGAAAATGTCCCGCGCCGCCTACGCCGACATGTTCGGTCCGACGACCGGCGATCAGGTGCGTCTCGCCGACACCGAGCTCTTCATCGAGATCGAGAAGGACTTCACCACCTACGGCGAGGAAGTGAAGTTCGGCGGCGGCAAGGTGATCCGCGACGGCATGGGACAGAGCCAGGTGACGCGCGCGCAGGGCGCGGTCGACACCGTCATCACCAACGTCGTCGTGCTCGACCACTGGGGCATCGTAAAAGCCGACGTCGGCCTGCGCGACGGCCGCATCGCTGCGATCGGCAAGGCGGGCAACCCGGACATACAGCCGGATGTCGACATCATTGTCGGCCCCGGCACCGAGGCGATCGCGGGCGAGGGCAAGATTCTCACCGCCGGCGGATTCGACGCACACATTCATTTCATCTGCCCGCAGCAGATCGACGACGCGCTCATGTCGGGCGTCACGACCATGCTGGGCGGCGGCACCGGCCCCGCAACCGGCACGAACGCCACGACCTGCACGCCCGGCCCGTGGCATCTCGCGCGCATGATCGAGGCGGCCGACGCGTTCCCGATGAATCTCGCCTTCGCAGGCAAGGGCAACGCCTCGCTCCCGGCAGCGTTGGAAGAGCAGGTACGCGGCGGCGCCTGTGCGCTGAAGCTGCACGAGGACTGGGGCACGACCCCCGCCGCCATCGACTGCTGCCTCTCCGTCGCGGACGCGCTCGACATTCAGGTGATGATCCATACCGACACGCTGAACGAGTCGGGCTTCGTGGAAGACTCCATCGCCGCCTTCAAAGGCCGCACCATTCACGCCTTCCACACCGAAGGCGCGGGCGGCGGCCACGCGCCCGACATCATCAAGGTGGCGTCGCTCAAGAACGTGCTGCCGTCCTCGACCAATCCGACGCGGCCCTTCACCGTGAACACTCTCGATGAGCATCTCGACATGCTCATGGTCTGTCACCACCTCGATCCCGGCATCGCCGAGGACTTGGCGTTTGCCGAAAGCCGCATCCGCAAGGAGACGATTGCCGCCGAAGACATCCTGCACGACATCGGCGCGCTCTCGATCATTTCATCGGACAGCCAGGCCATGGGTCGCGTCGGTGAGGTGCCGATCCGCACCTGGCAGACCGCCGACAAGATGAAACGCCAGCGCGGTCCGCTGCCCGAGGACAAGGGCAAGAACAACGACAATTTCCGGGTGAAGCGCTACATCGCGAAATACACGATCAATCCTGCGATCGCGCACGGCATGTCCAAGCACATCGGCTCGGTCGAAAAGGGCAAGCTCGCGGATCTCGTGCTTTGGTCGCCCGCCTTCTTCGGGGTGAAGCCGGACATGATCCTGAAGTCCGGCACGATCGTCGCGGCGCAGATGGGCGATCCGAATGCGTCGATCCCGACGCCACAGCCGGTGCACTACCGGCCCATGTTCGGCGCCTTCGGCAAGTCGCTCACGCGCTCTTCGTATACGTTCGTCTCGCAGGTCTCGCTCGAAGATGGTCTCGCCAAGCGGCTAAATGTCGACCGCGCTCTGCTCGCGGTCGAGAACACGCGCAATATCTCGAAGAAGAGCATGGTGCATAACGACGCCACGCCGGAGATCGAGGTGGACCCGGAGACCTATGAAGTGCGTGCCGACGGCGAGCTGCTGACCTGCCAGCCGGCGAAAATATTGCCGATGGCGCAGCGGTATTTTTTGTTTTGAACCGGGCTCGTCATCCCGGCCGAGCCGCGCCCCGCCGCGCTGCCGAAGGGGCCAGCGCGGCAAGGAAAGAAGGGCGCGGCGAGAGCCGGGATCGTGCGAGGCAAACTGAATACGGTCCCGGCGCTCGCGCTGCGCGCTCGGCCGGGACGACGAGGGAAGGGATGCTCCGAGCCACAAAAATTCTGCCCGCCGGCACCTGGGATCGCTCGCTCGAAGCGGACTCGATCGCGCTGGCGCATGACAATCGCCATCGCCGCCGCATCGCGATGAAAGGCGAGGGCGGGACGGAATTCCTGCTCGACCTCGCTGAAGCCTCCTATCTGCGCGACCGTGACGGGCTCGCGCTCGACAACGGCCGCATCGTGCGCGTCGTGGCCGCCGAGGAGCCGGTGGCCGAGATCACCGGCAACGCGCATCTGATCGCGCGCGTCGCGTGGCACATCGGCAACCGGCATGTCCCGGCGCAGATCCTGCCGGACCGTATCCGCATCGCGCGCGATCATGTACTGGAAGAAATGGTCGAGCGGCTCGGCGCGCGCGTCTCGCACGTGAACGCGCCGTTCGATCCCGAGCCCGGCGCCTACGCCGCCGACGGCCACGAACATCATCATGGTGACGACGATGGCCATGATCACGACCATTCGCGTTCGCACGGCCATAGCCATGACCACTGACGCGCGCGAGAATTTCCTGCCGCTGCTCGTCTGGCTCAGCCCGAGCTTTCCGGTCGGCTCCTTCGCCTATAGCCACGGCATCGAGTGGGCGGTGGAGGCGGGCGACATCAAGGATGCCGAAACCTGCGCGACGTGGCTGACCGACCTGCTCAATCAAGGCGGTCCGTGGTCGGACGCGGTGCTGCTCGCGGCCACGCATCGCGCGGCCGAAGCGAAAGACGACGCCGCACTTCTTGCGGCCGCCGAACTCGCGAGCGCGCTTTCGCCATCGAAAGAAAGAAAACTTGAAACGCTGAAGCAGGGCGACGCCTTTCTGCTGGCGGTGAAGAACGCCTGGCCGTGCGAGGCCGTCGACTGCTTCGCAAAAATTTGGCCGCATGAAACGGCATTTCCTGTCGCCGTGGGCGCAGCAGGCGCCGGACACAAGATCGCGCTCGACTCGGTGCTCGAAGCTTACCTGCTCGCCGCCGTTACCAATCTCGTGTCGGCCGCGGTGCGTCTTATTCCGCTCGGCCAGACCGACGGAACGAAGGTCGTCGCGCGTTTGACGCTGCTCGCACGTGAAGTTGCCACGCGCGCCGCTCGCTCCACGCTCGACGATGTCGGCGGCGCCGCGTTCCGCTCCGACATCGCGTCGATGCGTCACGAAACGCAGTACACAAGGTTGTTCCGCTCATGAGCTCAAAAAGCACATCGGGCCCCCTGCGCGTCGGCATCGGCGGGCCGGTCGGCTCCGGCAAGACCGCGCTCATGGAGGCGCTCTGCAAGCGCTTTCGCGACCGCTATCAGCTGTGCGCGATCACGAACGACATCTATACGAAAGAAGACGCCGAAATCCTCACCCGCGCCGGTGCGCTG
>JAICQA010000308.1 GCA_025929595.1 Xanthobacteraceae bacterium | reverse complement strand
CGACGCGACCGCAAAACTCGGTCTGAAGCACGTCGTGGTGACGTCGGTCGATCGCGATGACCTCAAAGATGGCGGCGCGGCGCATTTTGCCGAAACAATTCGCGCCATTCGGCTGGCGAGTCCCGGCACCACCATCGAGGTACTGACTCCCGACTTCCTGCGCAAGGATGGGGCGCTCGATATCGTCGTCGACGCGAAGCCCGATGTCTTCAACCACAATCTCGAAACGGTGCCATCGCTCTATCTCACCGTGCGGCCCGGCGCGCGCTACTTCCATTCGATCCGTCTGTTACAGCAGGTGAAGGAACTCGATCCGACGATCTTCACCAAATCCGGCATCATGATCGGCCTCGGCGAAGAGCGGAACGAAGTCTTGCAGGTGATGGACGACCTGCGTTCGGCGAGCGTGGATTTCCTCACCATCGGCCAATACCTGCAGCCGTCGCGCAAGCATCATGAGATCGTTCGCTATGTGACGCCCGACGAATTCGAGGCGCACAAGTCGGTTGCTTACGCCAAAGGCTTCCTGATGGTTGCCTCGTCGCCGCTGACCCGCTCGTCGCACCATGCGGGCGACGACTTTGCGCAGCTCAAGGCAGCGCGCGCCGCGCAGCTCGGCCGCTGATGCCGTCGTTCGGAACGACGCGGCGCGTACGGCACCGGGCGGCAGACATGTTCGACCTCGTCGCCGACGTTGAACAGTACCCGGCCTTCGTTCCGCTTTGCGAGCGTCTTGCCGTGCGCAAGCGTGAGGAATTCGGCGAGGGGCACGCGGTCCTCGTGGCCGACATGACAGTGGCCTACAAGATTTTTCGCGAGACCTTCACGAGCCGGGTGCGGCTCGACAAGCCGGCGCTCGCCATCTTCGTTGAGTATCTCGACGGGCCGTTCAGTTCGCTGGAGAACCGCTGGCGCTTTGCACCCGCGGCCGAGGCGGCCTCCGATGTGGAGTTCTTTATCGAATATGAATTCCGCTCCCGCACGCTGGGCGTGCTGATGGGAAGCGTGTTCGAGACCGCCTTCAGACGCTTCGCGGTCGCATTCGAGAAGCGTGCGGACGAAATTTACGGCGCGCCGAAGGCGGCGACGGCCTAGCCCGCGTCGAGCATTTCGTTGACGAGCGAGAAGGCCGCGAGCACCGAGCGGCGACGGACTTCGCTGCGGCCGAGGTCGCCGAAGCGTTCTTCGCGATGCAGTGTCTTGCGGCCGCGGCGGGCGGCGGCAAAGTGAACGAGGCCGACAGGCTTTCCATCGCTCCCGCCATCCGGTCCCGCAATGCCGGTCACTGCGATCGCGACTTCCGCTTTTGAATTTTTGAGTGCACCTTCGGCCATTGCGCGGGCAGTCTGCTCGCTGACCGCCCCATGCTGGTGGAGCGTTTCCGCAGGGACGCCGAGGTCGACCTGCTTCGCCTCGTTGGAATAGGTCACGTAGCCCCGTTCAAGTGTAAAGGAAGCGCGCGGGAGTTCGGTGATCGCCGCAGAGATCAGCCCGCCGGTACAGGACTCGGCAGTGACGAGGGAGAGCTTGCCCTCGAGCAGGCGCCCATGCAGCGCCTTGGCCATCCGAGCGACTTCGTCCTGATCCATCATTCGCTCCAGGGCAGGCGGACCGTCGCAGTCGCCATGGCCGCAATACCTTCGCCGCGGCCGAGGAAGCCGAGCTGCTCGGTTGTCGTGGCCTTGAGGCTGACCCGGCCGGCATCAATGCCCGCGAGCGCGGCGATGTTCCGTCGGATGGCCTCCGCATGGGGGGCGATTTTCGGCGCCTCGCAAAGGAGTGTCGCGTCGAGAAGCGCGATGCGCCCGCCGCGCCCGGCGAGCAACGAAATGGCATACGCAAGGAATCGGTCGGACGAGGCACCGCGCCACTGTGGATCGGACGGCGGAAAGTGTTGTCCTATATCGCCAGCCGCGATGGTGCCGAGTATTGCATCAGTGATTGCGTGCAAGAGCACGTCTGCGTCGGAGTGACCGACGAGCGCTCGCGTATGTGCGACGTGGACGCCGCCGAGCACTATATGATCGCCGGGTCCGAACGCATGCACGTCGAAGCCATTCGCGGTGCGAATGTCACCGAGCGCCTGCGCGTCGATGGTCTGCGCGCGAAGGAAGTCCTCGGCCGTCGTCAATTTGAAATTGCCCGCTTCGCCTTCGAAGGTAGTGACATTCATGCCCGCCCATTCGGCGAGCGCGGCATCGTCAGGAAAATCGTTGCGGCTGGAAGCAGCTGCGCGGCGGTGCGCGGCGAGGATTGGCAGAAAGGCAAAGGCCTGCGGCGTCTGGATGCTGCGGAGAGCGGAGCGGTCGAGAGTTTCACTCACGCGTCCGGTCTGATCGACGCGCTTGATCGTGTCGGTGACAGGCAACGCAGGCGCCGCGGCGGCGTGCACGGCCGCGGTGTCGATGGCGCGGTCGAGCAGGGCGGTGGAGGCAAACGGACGTGCGGAGTCATGGATCAATACGAAGTCCGGTCCTTCGGGCGCGAGTGACTCGAGACCGGCAAGGGCCGAGGACTGCCGCGTCGTGCCACCGGCCACGAATTTTTGCAGTTTGGGAAGGCCGGCGGCTGCCTCGGCGAAGTGTGACGCGTGCGCAGGGTCGATGACCGGCTGCACCGTCGTTACCCGGGGGTGCGCGGCAAACAGGCGCAGTGAGCGGCGCAGAACGGACTCCCCGCCGATGGTCCGAAACTGCTTCGGAGCGCCAAAACCGGCCCGGAAACCGCTTCCGGCTGCCAAAACAATCGCCGCGACCTTCATTCTTGTTCCTGAGCACCCGGTTGGACCCGATTTTCCGTCTCCGGCCCGGGACGGAGATATTCAGGTTTAGCCCATTTCTGGCTGTGGGTGTGCCGCTTCGCAGCGCACAAAAGACTTTGCAGGCTGTCGACGGTTGACTAAGATGTGTGCACGTTCTGGTTCGCCTAATTTATGGGCAATTGCCCGGAGCAACCCGCGTGACGTCCGCTTCCACCGAGCTTGCGATTGGTCCGCACCGACTGCCGAACCGTGCCCTCCTGGCTCCAATGGCAGGAATCACGGACCTGCCGTTCCGGCGCATGGCGGCGCGGTTTAGGGCCGGGCTCGTGGTCTCGGAGATGATCGCAAGCGAGCAACTGGCTGACGGCGATCCCGCGGCAGTCCTTCGTTCGGAAGGCGAGGGCGTCGGACTGCATGTGGTGCAACTTGCCGGTTGCGAGGCGCGCTGGCTTGCCGAAGGTGCGCGTATCGCGGAGGCGGCGGGCGCCAACATCATCGACATTAACATGGGTTGCCCCGCGAAGCAGGTCACGAACGGCCAGCAAGCGGGCGCGGCACTTCTGCGTGACCTCGATCACGCGGTCAGCCTGATCGAGGCAACGATCGCCGCTGTGCGTGTGCCTGTGACACTCAAGATGCGGCTCGGCTGGGACGAACATGCGATCGTCGCGCCGGCGCTCGCGCGTCGCGCGCAGGCTGCGG
>JAICQA010000209.1 GCA_025929595.1 Xanthobacteraceae bacterium | reverse complement strand
GTCCTCGCCCGAGCAGCCCGCGAGCGAGGTCATGGCGACGGTCACAAGGAATCCGCGCCCGTCGAAGGCACCCGCCGGCTTCTCGCCCGGCATGGCCGGGCGCCACGAGAGCGCCGGACGGATGAGATCGGCCAGACGCTCCAGAATGTCGACGCGGATGGCGCGGTTGCCACACACGCGATAGCCGACCAGGCGATAGAGATTCTTCGAAACTTCCTGATCGACCGGGATCGAGGTGCGGCCGCTCGCGGCCAGGCCTGGCAGGTCGTCGAAACCCTTCTGATCGAGCCCGCCATTCTTCAGCGTCCACAGGAGCAGCGCGAGCGTTCGCGGCGCGGGCTTGAGTAAGGCGGGCAGGTAGATGTGATAGGCGCCAAAGCGCACGCCGTATTTGCGCAGTGTCGCGCGCGTTTCCTGATCGAGCCCCTTCACTTCCTCGGCGACCTTTGCGCGCTCCAGTACGCCAAGCGATTCCACGAGCTGGAACGCAATGCCGCGCGCGATACCGGTGACATCTTCCGCCTTGGCGAGCGCATTGAGCGGCCCGAGCAGCTTTTCGACGTGCGCCTTGAGCCAGAGCGTGAGGCGCGCGTCGACGGACTCTTTCGCGGCACCGGTGAGTTGCTCGTCCGCGAGCACGCGGAAGCGCGGCTCAAGCGCATTTTCGCCGGCAATCAGCTTGGCGACCGGCTCGCCGATCCAGCGGATGACACCGTCATTGGCGAGCACGAACTGCTCGTCGGGTGCGGCCGCGAGCCTGGCCGCGCGGGCCTCGATTTCGCTCGCGAGCACCTTCGCCGCCGCGGCACGCAGGGCCTTCGCGTCCTGGCCCGCGCCCGTCGTGTCGAGCGCAAACTCGAAACCCTGGAGCCGACCGATGACGTGGCCTTCCACCGTCACCTCGCCGGTCTTCGACACTTCACTTTCGAGCATTGCGTTTTCTCTCAGCCGCCGCATCAACACGCTGGTGCGCCGGTCGACGAAGCGCAGGGCGAGCTGCTCATGCAGCGCGTCCGAAAGCTTGTCTTCCACGCTTCGCGTGAACTGTTGCCAATGCTCCGGGTTGTCGAGCCAGTCGGCGCGGTTGGCGACGAAGGTCCAGGTGCGCACCTGCGCGATGCGATAGGACAGCGCGTCGATGTCGCCTTCGGTCCGCTCGGCAAGCGCCACCTGTTGGGAGAACCAGTCGGTCGGAATCCTACCCTCTCGCGCGAGAAATCCATAGAGGGCGAGGACCAGCTCGACGTGGGACGCGAGCGAGACCTTCCGGTAGTCGGGGACCTGGCACACTTCCCACAGCCGCTCGATCGCGGATGCGCCGGTCGCCATGCGCACGACATCGTCATCTTTCGCCGCCCGTTCCAGTACGCGAACGTCTTCCGCCGTCGGCGCCCGCGTGAGCCCCTCTTCGCGCGGCGGGATCGACAGGCTTTCGATCAGCGCCGCGAGCGAACGAAAATCGAGATCCGAGTTGCGCCATTGCGCCACACGCAGCGGTTCAAAATTGTGGCTTTCCAGCCGCTCGATCAGTTCGGGTTCGAACGACGGGCAACGTCCTGTGGTGCCAAACGTTCCGTCGCGCCGCGCCCGGCCGGCGCGACCCGCGATCTGCGCGAGTTCGGCGGGATTGAGGCGGCGGTGCTGGTGGCCGTCGAACTTGGAATCGGCGGCAAAGGCGATGTGATCGACGTCGAGATTAAGGCCCATGCCGATGGCGTCGGTGGCAACGAGATAATCGACGTCACCGCTCTGATAAAGCTCGACCTGCGCATTCCGGGTGCGCGGGGAGAGGGCGCCCAGCACGACGGCGGCACCGCCGCGCTGGCGGCGGATCAGTTCCGCGATCGCGTATACTTCCTCGGCCGAGAAGGCGACGATTGCCGAACGGCGCGGCAGGCGGGTGATCTTCTTTTCGCCCGCGAATGTGAGTTGCGACAGGCGCGGACGCTGCACGATATCGGCGCCGGGCAGGAGCTTCTCGATCAGCGGGCGGAGCGTCGCCGCGCCCAGAATGAGCGTCTCCTCGCGGCCGCGGCGATGGAGCATCCGATCCGTGAAGATATGGCCGCGGTCGAAATCGCCCGCGATCTGCGCCTCGTCGATGGCAACAAAGGCCACGTCGAGGTCGCGCGGCATGGCCTCGACGGTCGAGACCCAGAAGCGCGGATTGGGCGGCTTGATCTTCTCTTCGCCGGTGACGAGCGCGACGGACGCCGCACCCACCTTCTCGACGCAGCGGTTATAGACCTCGCGCGCGAGCAGCCTGAGCGGCAGGCCGATGAGCCCGCTCGAATGCCCCAGCATCCGCTCGATGGCGAGATGCGTCTTGCCGGTGTTGGTCGGCCCGAGCACGGCCGTGACCCCGCGCTCGCGGCGCGGCGGCGAACTGAACTGGCTTGTCACGGGCATTGAGCGGGCGGGCACCGGCGAATTGTCTCCGCTTCTGTATCATATTGCGACAGCGACGCGACAAAACTGCGCGCGGCGTAAAGGAATGGAACGCGCTCGGAACGAATCGCGCCCGAATCGGCTGCGTCGGTGCAATCGGGCTTCGTTCACTGCTAGATGTTGAGGGTGCCGATCCCTTGTACGAAAAAACCTCCGGGCCGATGGTGACAGTGCACCATCGCGCCGTGGCCAGAACTTAATTTCGGCGCTCCCGACAGTTCGCATCCTGCTCGAAGAAATCCGCCGGCTCTCCACCGCCCGTGCAGCGAACCGAGTCCCGAATTGCGACATGCGTGCAGTCATTTCATGCAGACTGGAAAGTTCCAGAACACGTTCGGAACGAAACGCGCCCGAATCGCTGACTCGCGCGGCTTCGGATTTCGTTCCGGGCTAGATGTTGCGCGCGGCGCGCCTTCGCCTACGAGAGATATGCCGGGAGCCGCAAATGTCATCGGTGCGAGCGCAAAATTTTCTTAACGGCGCTCGTGGTGCTCAGCGCGTCGCAGGGCGTGGCTTCACTTCGCTCACGAAATGCGTTGCCTGCACGATAAAGGCGCCGATCTTGCTGCCGAAGGATACACGCACCGGCATGACGATGCGGGTGCCCTCGATCGGCGCCAGCCAGACGAAAATGTCCTTGTTCTCACTCAACTCCTGCACCTGACGGCGCTGCCGATGCCCGGCGATGGGCCGGTACTCGACCCGGCAGACGGCGAGGGGGCCGCCATAGCCGCGCATCTCCTTGAGCTCCCGAGCGGAGTCGTTGCGCTCGAAACTGAAGACGAGGTCGTAGCGATACTCGCCGTCGAAAATCGGCAACGTGCGCTTGCAGGCATCGGCGCCTGTCACGTCGCCATTGCCCGCGACCGGCATGATCGCCGCGCTCATGGGATCGACGACATCCTTGCGGTGCTCGTCCCTGATGGGCACGCGGTCGCTGGTGAACGGACGCTTCGGCTCGACATGGACATCCTTGATCGTGCCGGCGGCGCCCGAAAGCCGCACTTCGTGCGAGCGTTCCTTGCTTTCGGAGTTGCCGGAATAGCTGATCGGCAGGATGCGGCCGTTGACGATCTGTCCACGCGCCGCAGCCGTTCCCTTGCCGCCCGTGATCATTTGCAGGAGGCCTGCGACCATTGCGCTGCCTGCGGCCGAGTAGCCCTCTTCGTTGACCTCGACCACCAGCGCGCCCTGGCCGAGGGTCACGCCGGTGAAGGTCACGGCATAGCGCGCCTCCAGCGTCGAGCCGGCGCCGGCCGCACCGGCGGCCGCGAGCAGCGCGCACATGGAAAGAGCAAGGCGGAGCGGCATCCTGGCCATCTCGAAACCCGTCTGGGTCGGGGCGCTCTGAACGGCCCCGAGCCACGAAATCACGCCGCAATGTGCCAGAACTGTGGTGCCCCGGACAGGCCGGGGCCGCCAAACTTGACGCTCGGCGGGGGGCTCTTTATGACGACCCCACCCAAAAAGAACCGGTGCTGCAAGGCGGCCGTTGCCGCAGGCCAGCCGGTTTGCGCGAAATTTTCCAGAGGACCCTCGATCATGTCACGGCGTTGCGAGCTCACGGGCAAGACGGTGCTTGTCGGCCACAAGGTGAGCCACTCGAACATCAAGACCAAGCGCCGGTTCCTGCCGAACCTGTGCAGCGTGACGCTGCGCAGCGACGTCCTCGACCGCAGTGTCCGCATGCGCGTCAGCACCAACGCGCTGAAGTCGGTCGATCACCGCGGCGGGCTCGACGCCTTTCTGCTCAAGCAGAGCGACAAGACGCTGTCGTCGAAGGCGCTCGAACTGAAGCGCAAGATCAAGGCCGCCTCGGCGGCCTGACACGATCCGTCGCCTTCGAAATTGTCATGGCCGGGCTTGTCCCGGCCATCTCGCTTAATGGGGCACGGAGTTTCGCTATTTCGAGATCACCGGGTCTCGGTGATGACGAGAATGGGTTAGTCCTCCACCAGCGCGAAGCGCAGCAGCAGCGTCCGCTGCAGCCCGAAAAAATTATCGTCGGAAATGACCGTAATCAGCGTTTCGCCGCCGGCGGAGCGCTGCACATCGAGGCCTTCCATATTGTCGATCTCGTAGCCGCCGTCGGCCTCGATGAGCACCGTGCCGTCGACCGTCGCCCCCGGCCTGATGTCCGCGAGCGCAATGCGACGGATGCGCATCTTGAGCGCGCCGAGCCATGAGAAGTACCGCTCGAGGATCAGCACGTCGCCGTCCGGAATGAGTGCGGCGTCGGTGATGTCGAAGTCGCCGCTGCGCCGGACGGAAAATTCGCCCGGGGAGGGCCCGCCGACGAGAAAGGCGCGCAAGTTGCCGTTCCTGTCGAGACCGCGCTCGGTGAAGGCGATGAGCGTGCCGCCCAGCGGCCGGTCGCGCGGCACAAAGACGAGGCCTTCGATGCCGGCATTGCGCGGCAGGTCGCGCGCGGCAGGCGGCAGCTCGATATTACGTGCGCGGGCGGCAAAGCCGCGCTTTCCGACGTCATAGCGCGCGACGCGATGAATGCGCTCAATGCCGACATAGACGTCGCCACCTTCGCCGAGCGCAATCGACTCCGTGTCGAAGGCATTGCCGTCATGCAGCGGCGCGCCGTTGCCGTCGAGCATCGGCGCGATGGTCGACTGCCCGACGCGAACGGGACGATTGCCTTCGGACACGAGCCGCGCGCGCAGCCAGCGTCCGCGGTCGTTGACGGC
>JAICQA010000107.1 GCA_025929595.1 Xanthobacteraceae bacterium | reverse complement strand
TCGGTCGCGGCACGCCGGGGTCTCAAGGTTTCGCAGTTGCAGTCGCGCCGTCGCGAAATCGACGCCGACATTTCCGAGTAAGGGCGAGGGCAGCCATGGCGAGCGGCAAGACAGTGACGGTTGAGCGGGTCGGAAGTCCGATCCGCCGTCCGGACGTTCAGGAAAAGACGCTGATCGGCCTGGGCCTGACGCGCCGCGGCCGCCGCCGCACGCTCAAGGACACACCGGAAGTGCGCGGCATGATCGCCAAGGTGCAGCACCTCATCCGTGTCGTTGAGGGCGAGTAAGGAGACGAAGATGAAACTCAACCAGCTCCGCGACAATGAGGGCTCGCGCAAGAACCGCATGCGCGTCGGGCGCGGCATCGGTTCGGGCAAGGGCAAGACCGGCGGGCGCGGCGTCAAGGGTCAGAAGTCGCGCACCGGCGTGTCGATCAAGGGCTTCGAAGGCGGCCAGATGCCGCTCTACCGGCGCCTGCCGAAGCGCGGCTTCAACAACATCTTTGCCGTGCGCAAGAACGAAGTGAATCTCGGCCGCATCCAGACCGCGATCGACAAGGGCGACCTGAAGGCCGACCAGCCGATCACGGTCGAGACGCTCGTGAAGGCGGGCGTGTTGCGTCGCGCGCATGGCGGCGTGCGCCTGCTCGGCAAGGGCGAGATCAAGGGCAAGCTCAATTTCGAGGTCGACGGGGCGTCGAAGTCGGCGGTCGCCGCGGTCGAGAAGCAGGGCGGCAGCGTGAAGGTCCTCAGGGCGCCGAAACCGGACGGCGAGAAAAAGCCCAAGGCCGAGAAGAAGTCCGGCAAGCCTGCCGGTGGCGAAGCGTCGGCCTGATCCCCAGTTAGGGAGCGGGTCGGCATTCCTTTCGTCCGTCCGGGCGAGGGGCTTAGACGGAGCGCTAGATGGTCTCGGCGGCTGAACAACTTGCGGCAAACCTGAATTTCGGCGCCCTGGCCAAGGCCGAGGAGCTGAAGAAGCGAATCTGGTTCACGCTCGGCGCGCTGATCATCTATCGCCTCGGCACGTACATTCCGCTGCCGGGCATCAATCCGCAGGCATTCGCCGAGGCCTTTCAGCAGGCGTCTGGCGGCATTCTCGGCCTCTTCAATATGTTCTCGGGCGGTGCGGTGTCGCGCATGGCGATCTTCGCGCTCAACATCATGCCCTATATTTCGGCGTCGATCATTCTGCAGTTGCTGACGACGGTCTCGCCGAAGCTCGAGCAGCTCAAGAAGGAAGGCGAGCAGGGCCGCAAGGTCATCAACCAGTACACGCGCTACCTCACGGCGGTGCTTTGCGTCTTCCAGTCCTATGGCATCGCCATCGGCCTGGAGAGCGCCGGCAATGTCGTAAGCGATCCCGGATTCTTCTTCCGTATCTCGACCGTCATCACGCTGACGGGCGGCACCATGTTCCTCATGTGGCTGGGCGAGCAGATCACCGCGCGGGGTATCGGCAACGGTATTTCGCTGATCATCCTCGCGGGCATCGTGGCGGAGCTGCCTTCGGCGATCGCCGGCACGCTCGAACTTGGCCGCCAGGGCGCGCTCTCGACGCCGCTGATCCTGGGCGTCGTGTTGATGGCCTTCGCGGTCATCATGTTCATCGTGTTCATGGAGCGTGCGCAGCGCCGCCTGCTGATCCAGTATCCGAAGCGGCAGGTCGGCAACCAGATGTTCGAGGGGCAAAGCTCGCATCTGCCGCTCAAGCTCAACTCGTCGGGCGTCATCCCGCCGATCTTCGCGTCGTCGCTGTTGCTCGTGCCGACGACGGTCGCCGGGTTCTCCGGCGGGCAGGGCCCGGAGTGGATGACGACGATCGTGACCTATCTCGGTCACGGCCAGCCGCTGTTCATGATCCTGTACATCGGCATGATCGTCTTCTTCACGTTCTTCTACACGGCGATCGTATTCAACCCGAAGGACACGGCCGACAATCTGAAGAAGCATGGCGGCTTCATCCCGGGCATTCGTCCGGGCGAGCGCACGGCGGAATACATCGACTATGTGCTTACGCGCATCACGGTCGTCGGCGCCGCCTATCTCGCGATCGTCTGCCTGCTGCCCGAACTCCTGATCTCCTACGCCGCGGTGCCGTTCTATTTCGGCGGCACGTCGCTCCTGATCGTCGTGAGCGTCACGATGGACACCGTCGCGCAGGTGCAGGGCCATTTGCTCGCGCATCAGTATGAAGGCCTGATCAAGAAGGCGAAGCTGCGGGGAGCGCGGCGGTGAGGCTGGTTCTTCTCGGGCCGCCCGGCGCCGGCAAGGGCACGCAGGCCGAGCGGCTCGCGGAGCGCTACGGCATCGCGCGGCTTTCGACCGGCGACATGCTGCGAGCTGCGGTCGCCGCCGGCACGCCGATCGGACTCAAGGCCAAGGATATCATGGCGCGCGGCGAGCTCGTGCCGGACCCGGTGGTGATCGCGATCATCGCCGACCGCATCAAGGAAGCGGACGCGGCGAAGGGCTTCATCCTTGACGGATTCCCCCGCACGGTCGCGCAGGCTGAGGCGCTCGAGCGGCTGCTCGCGCAGCGCGGCCTCAAGCTCGATGCGGTCGTCGAGATCAAGGTTGATGAGGGCATCCTCATCAACCGAATCGAGAATCGGATTGCCCAGATGCAGGCGCGCGGCGAGCAGGTGCGCGCGGACGACAAGCCGGAAGTCCTGAAGCAGCGTCTGGTCGCCTATCGCGGCCAGACCGCGCCGCTGATCGACTATTACCAGGGCAAGGGCCGCCTCAGGACGGTCGACGGCATGCCGCCGATCGATGAGGTTTCGGAGGGCATCAGCCGGGTCCTGACAAAAAAGACGCCATCCGAGGCCAAGGCATCGCCCCGACGCAAGCCGGTCCGCAAGTCCGGCCGGAAGACTTCGCGCAAGGGTTCCAAGGCGTCCCGGCGGCCCGCCAAGGCCCGCAAGGCAACCCGCCCGAAGCGGAAGGCCGCAGGCCGGCCAAAGACCCGGAAAACCGCCAGAAAAGCCGCCCGCCGCAAGGCGAGGCGAGGTTGACGAGGTGGCCGCCTTTGCCTAGATATGCGCTCTCTGTCGGTATTTTCGCAGCGATGCCAGCCCTTCGGGCGAAGGGAGGCGTCGTTTTTACGCATGGGTATGCCCGTGCAGGCCGACAGGACCAACGGGCGGCCTAAGCCGCCAACGGAGAAGAGAACGTGGCCCGAATTGCTGGCGTAAACATTCCGACCGCGAAGCGCGTTGTGGTCGGACTCCAATACATCCACGGCATCGGCGAGAAGCGCGCCAATGACATCATGGCCGCGCTGAACATTCCGCTTGAGCGCCGCGTGAGCCAGCTCACCGACGCCGAAGTTTTGCAGATCCGCGAGCAGATCGACCGCGAGTATCTCGTGGAAGGCGATCTGCGCCGCGAGACCTCCATCAACATCAAGCGGCTGATGGATCTCGGCTGCTATCGCGGACTCCGGCACCGCAAAAATCTGCCGGTGCACGGGCAACGCACACATACCAACGCCCGCACCCGCAAGGGTAAGTCGAAGGGCGCAGTCGCCGGCAAGAAGGTTGCGGCGAAGGGTTGATCGGCCGGCTAACGGGCCAAGGGAATTGAAATGAGCAAAGAAGCACCGGCACAACAGCAAGGCACGCGCGTACGCCGACGCGAGCGCAAGAACATCGCCTCGGGCATCGCGCATGTGAACGCGAGCTTCAACAACACGAAGATCACGATCACCGACGCGCAGGGCAACACGATCGCCTGGTCGTCGGCGGGTTCGCTGGGCTTCAAGGGCTCGCGCAAGTCGACGCCCTACGCCGCGCAGGTGGCGGGCGAGGACGTTGCGCGCAAGGCGGCGGAGCACGGCATGCGTACGCTGGAAGTCGAAGTCGCGGGCCCCGGCTCGGGCCGCGAGTCGGCGCTGCGTGCATTGCAGGCGGCGGGCTTCACCATCACGTCGATCCGCGACGTGACGCCGATCCCGCACAATGGCTGCCGGCCGCGCAAGCGCCGGCGCGTCTGAAGTTTCATACCGGCGGTTGCCGGCATTTTTAAGAGGCCGCCTTTGGCGGAAACGCGAGCAGGCTTGCTCGCTTCGATAGCGCGAAGGATGAACCCGTGAGCAACAACGTCAACCCGAAGAACTGGCAGGAGTTGATCCGCCCCGAGAAGCTGCAAGTCACGGCGGGCGCGGACGGAAAGCGGACCGCGATTGTCGTCGCAGAACCGCTCGAGCGCGGGTTCGGCCTGACGCTCGGCAATGCGCTGCGCCGTATCCTTCTGTCGTCGCTGCAAGGCGCTTCTGTGACGTCGGTGCAGATCGACGGCGTGCTGCACGAGTTCTCCTCGATCCCGGGCGTGCGCGAGGACGTGACCGACATCGTCCTCAACATCAAGGACATCGCCGTGAAGATGACGGGCGAGGGCCCGAAGCGCATGGTCGTGAAGAAGCAGGGGCCGGGCGTGCTCACGGCAGGCGACATTCAGACCGTCGGCGACATCCAGATCCTGAATCCCGATCTCGCCATCTGCACGCTCGACGACGGCGCCGAGCTCCGCATGGAGTTCACCGTCAATACGGGCAAGGGCTATGTGCCGGCCGAGCGCAACCGCTCGGAAGACAGCCCGATCGGTCTCATTCCGATCGACAGCCTCTATTCGCCGGTGCGCAAGGTCAGCTACCGGGTCGAGAACACCCGCGAGGGCCAGATCCTCGACTACGACAAGCTCACCATGACCATCGAGACCAACGGCTCGATGACGCCGGAAGACTCGCTCGCTTTCGCCGCCCGCATCCTGCAGGACCAGCTCAATATCTTCGTGAATTTCGAGGAGCCGCGCCGCGAGATCGAAGCGCCGGCGATCCAGGAGCTGCCGTTCAACCCGGCGCTGCTCAAGAAGGTGGACGAGCTCGAGCTTTCCGTGCGCTCGGCCAACTGCCTGAAGAACGACAACATCGTTTACATCGGCGACCTCATCCAGAAGTCGGAAGCGGAGATGCTGCGCACCCCGAACTTCGGCCGCAAGTCGCTGAACGAAATCAAGGAAGTGCTGGCCTCCATGGGCCTGCATCTCGGCATGGAAGTGACGGGCTGGCCGCCGGAGAATATCGACGACCTCGCCAAGCGCTTCGAGGATCATTACTGAGGCGCGCGAGCGCCCGCGAAGGAACACGTCATGCGTCACGGCAAAGCTCATCGCAAGCTCAACCGCACCTGGGAGCATCGCAAGGCGATGTTCGCCAATATGGCGGCGTCGCTGATCACGCACGAGCAGGTCGTGACCACGCTGCCGAAGGCAAAGGATCTGCGCCCGCTGTTCGAGAAGCTCATCTCGCTCGGCAAGAAGGGCGACCTGCATGCGCGCCGCCGTGCAATCGCGGAGATCAAGGACCGGGACGCCGTGAAGAAGCTCTTCGAGGTGATCGGCCCGCGTTACAAGTCGCGCAACGGCGGTTACACGCGCATCGTGAAGGCCGGCTTCCGCTACGGTGACTCGGCGCCGGTCGCGGTGATCGAGCTTGTCGATCGCGACGAGGGCGCGAAGGGCAAGGAAGACCGTGCGCGTCACGAGGCGTTCCTCGCGACGCAGCCGAAGGAAACGGAAGCCGCAACGGCTGCCTGATTTTTTCCATCGCAGTTGAATCAAAAGCCCCGGCTCGCGCCGGGGCTTTTTATTTTCGTGCCTTACGCCATGCGGGTTTGCCCGACCGGTTCCATACTGTGGCACATTCGTCACGCATCGGTCGCGCGAAGCCGCAGCCATCTTCTCGGCCCCAAATCGCCACGTTCAGCCAGCTTATTCGCCTGCATCACAGGGGTCCGACGTGAGCTTGTCGGCACGGAGAACAATCAGATCATGCGGAATAAATTGTTGCTTGGCGTTGCGGCGATCGTATTCGGTGCGGCTCCCGCTCTCGCCGCGGACATGCCGGCGCGCGTGCCGGTCGCGAAAGCGCCGCCGCCGGTGGCGGTCCAACTCTTCGACTGGTCGGGATTCTACTGGGGCGCGGTCGCCGGCTATAGCTGGGGCGAATCGAGCCACAGCGAGGCGCTCGGCGGCGCCAATGGCAGCTTCGATACCAACGGCTGGCTGCTCGGCGGCACGGTCGGTTACAACTGGCAGGCCGGTGCGTCGGTGTTCGGGCTCGAAGGCGATCTGTCCTGGGCGAATGTCGACGGCGGCGGCGGTTCTGTCGCCGGCCCGATCTCGACCAGCCTGAACTGGCTTGGCACCGGCCGCGTGCGCGCGGGCTACGCGGTCGATAACTATCTCTTCTACGTCACGGGCGGTGCTGCCTGGGGCGATGTGGAATCGTCGCTCGCGGGTATCGCGAGTGGCAGCGATACGCGTCTCGGCTGGACGGTCGGCGGCGGCGTGGAAACCAAGCTGACGCAGAACTGGAGCGCCAAGCTCGAATATCTTTACGTCGATCTGGGCGACAAGAACCTCTACACGGCGACCGGCCCGGTCAACGTGGCCTACAGCAGCCACATCGTTCGCCTCGGCCTGAACTACAAGTTCTGACCGCCAAGAACGCAAGACGAGCCGCAACGGTAGAAGCCCCGGGCATTGTCGCCCGGGGCTTTTTGTTGATGCGTATCGCGGGTCTTTTGCCCGAAGCGGTGAGCCTCTATATCTGGACCATGATCCGACAGCGCCGCTGGGCGGCCCTCGCAGCGGCCGCCGTTCTCTCGCTCCCGCTCGTCCAGGAATCCGCCGCGCAGGAGCCCCGTGTTCCAGCCTCGCGCGCCGAGCTGCAGCTTTCTTTCGCGCCGGTGGTCAAGCGCGTCGCGCCGGCGGTGGTCAATGTCTATGGCCTGAAGCAGGTCGCGCAACGTAACCACCCGTTTCTCGACGATCCGTTTTTCCGCCGCTTCTTCGGCGGGCAGGGCTTCGGGCGCGAGCGCGCACAGCGCTCGCTCGGCTCAGGTGTGATCGTCGATCCGTCCGGCATCGTCGTCACCAACCATCACGTGATCGAGAATGCGGAAACGGTGCGGATCGCGCTCGCGGACAAGCGCGAGTTCGACGCCGACATCCTCTTGCGCGATCAGCGCAGCGATCTCGCGGTGCTGCGCATCAAGGACGGGCGCGAGCGATTTCCCGCGGTCGAGTTCGGCAATTCGGACGAGACGGAAGTCGGCGACATCGTGCTGGCGATCGGCAATCCGTTCGGCGTCGGACAGACAGTGACGCAGGGTATCGTGTCGGCGGTGGCGCGCACGCAGGTCGGCGTTTCCGACTATCAGTTCTTCATCCAGACGGATGCTGCGATCAATCCGGGCAATTCCGGCGGTGCGCTTGTCGACATGGCGGGCCGCGTGGTCGGCATCAACACGGCGATCTATTCGCGTTCGGGCGGTTCGCTGGGCATCGGCTTCGCGGTGCCCTCGAACATGGTGCGCGTCGTCGTCGAATCCGCGCGCGGCGGCAGTGAATCCGTGCGACGGCCCTGGTTCGGTGCTCGGCTGCAAGCTGTAACGCCGGAAATCGCCGAAACCATGAATCTGAAACGGCCGGCCGGGGCGCTGGTCGCGAGCGTCACGCAGGAGAGTCCCGCGGCGCGTGCGGGCTTGCAGCCGGGCGATCTGATCACGGCCATCGATGGCCAGCCGGTCGACGACCCCAACGCCTTCGACTACCGCTTTGCCACCAAGTCGCTTGGCGGCCGGGCCGTGCTGCTTGTCGAGCGAAAAGGGCGCGCGATCAACATGCCCGTGGCGCTCCAGAGCGCGCCCGAGGCGCCTCGCGAGGAAATCGTGATCCGCGGCGGGCGATCGCCCTTCACGGGGGTGAAGGTCGCCAATCTTTCGCCCGCGCTGGCCGACGAATTGCGTCTCGATACGGCGACGCAGGGCGTCGTCATCGTCGACATTGCGGGCGGATCGAGCGCGAACATGCTGGGCTTCCGTCCGGGCGACGTGATCGTTGAGGTCAATGGCACCCGTATCGCCCGCACGCGCGACCTGGAGGCGGCTGCGAACAAGCAGAGCCGCGTCTGGGAAATCACCATCCAGCGCGGCGGCCAGCAACTCAGCGTCACGTTGCGCGGATGAGCAAAGCGCCCAAGCGCGGTTCGCCGAGCCTGTTCGAAGCGGCAGGGCTGGCGAAGGACGCGCCGCGGCCGCTCGCGGACAAGCTTCGACCGCAGAAGCTTTCAGAAATCGTGGGGCAAGAGGCGCTGGTCGGACCCGACGGCGCGCTCACGCGCATGCTCGAGACGCGCTCGCTCGGCTCGCTGATTTTCTGGGGGCCTCCCGGCACCGGCAAGACGACCGTCGCGCGGCTGCTCGCGGAAGAGACGGACCTGCAATTTCAGCAAATCTCCGCCGTCTTTTCGGGTGTTGCCGATCTCAAGAAGGTCTTTGAGGAAGCGCGGGCTCGGCGCGAGACCGGGCAGGGGACGCTTCTGTTCGTGGACGAGATTCACCGCTTCAACCGCGCGCAGCAGGATTC
>JAICQA010000078.1 GCA_025929595.1 Xanthobacteraceae bacterium | reverse complement strand
GCCGAGCGCAATCGAACGGTTGCGCCGGCGCCGGCGCTCCTCTTCGGTCAACACGATTCCTTCCGGCTTTTCCTTCATCGCTTATCCGAACAGCGGCTCAACAAGCAGGATCGCGAACAGCAGAAAGAGATAGAGGATCGAGAAGGCGAACAGGCGGCGCGCAGCACCTGCCGCGACCGCACCCTCGCGGCGACGCCAGACGTCGAAGGCCATCGTCAGAAACACAGCGCCGAGCACCGCGGACGCGATGCCGTAGGCCGGGCCTGCGAAGCCGATAAGCGTCGGCGCAATGCCGAGCGGCACGAGAATGAAGCTGTAGATCAGGATCTGCTTCCGCGTCTCGTCGTCGCCGGCCACGTTCGGCAGCATCGGAACGCCCGCGCGCGCATAGTCTTCCTTCTTCAGGAGCGCGAGCGCCCAGAAATGCGGTGGCGTCCAGAAGAAGATGATGAGAAAGAGAAGGACGCTCTCGAGCCCGATCGAGCCCGTCACCGCCGCCCAGCCGATCATCGGCGGAAACGCGCCGGCAGTACCACCGATCACGATGTTCTGCGGCGTCGAGCGCTTGAGCCACATCGAATAGATGACCGCGTAAAAGAAGATCGTGAAGGCCAGCAGCGCGGCCGCGAGCATGCCCGCGAACAGGCCGAGCATCAGCACCGAGCCCACCGAGAGCACGAGTCCAAAGGCGAGCGCCTCGCCCTCCCCGATCCGGCCCGCAGGAATTGGACGGCGCGCGGTGCGCGTCATGCGGGCGTCAATATCGGCGTCCCACCACATGTTGAGCGCGCCCGCGGCGCCGGCGCCGATCGCGATGCAAAGAAGTGCCGCGAAGGCAAGCACGGGGTGGATGTCCGCCGGCGCGCGCACGATGCCGACCAGCGCGGTGAATACTACCAGCGACATGACGCGCGGCTTCAGCAGCGCGAAGTAGTCGCGCACATCCGCGATCTCGGCGGTATGCACGATACCCGTTGCGCGGCGCTCTTCGGCGAAACTGTCTGTCACGAGCGACATGGCTCGGGATTACTCCCGGAAACGCGAAGCGTTCCCCTTGACGTAGACCGGCGGGAATGACCCGCCGGCAACTTCGTTACTTGATCCGCGGCAACACTTCGAAGGAGTGGAACGGCGGCGGCGACGAGAGAGTCCATTCCAGCGTCGTCGCACCGACTCCCCACGGATTGTCCGCGGCCTTCTGCTTGCGCATGAAGGCATGAATGATGACAACGAAGAACATCACGAGGCCGAGCGCGGAAACATACGAACCGATCGACGACACGAAGTTCCAGCCGGCGAATGCGTCCGGATAGTCGACATAGCGGCGCGGCATGCCGGCAAGGCCGAAGAAGTGCTGCGGGAAGAAGACCAAGTTCACCCCGATAAAGGTCAGCCAGAAGTGAACCTTCGCGAGACCTTCCGAATAATTGTAGCCGGTCATCTTCGGGAACCAGTAGTACCAGCCGCAGAAGATGCCGAAGGTCGCGCCGAGCGACATCGTGTAGTGGAAGTGCGCGACGACGTAATAAGTGTCGTGCAGCGCACGGTCGATGCCGGCGTTCGACAGCACGACGCCGGTGACACCGCCGAGCGTGAACAGGAAGATGAAACCGATTGCCCATAGCATCGGCGTCTCGAAACGGATCGAACCGCCCCACATGGTGGCGATCCACGAGAAGATCTTGATGCCGGTCGGCACCGCGATCACCATCGTGGCAGCCATGAAATAGGCCTGCGCGCCGGCGCTCATGCCGACCGTGTACATGTGATGCGCCCAGACGACGAAGCCGATGACGCCGATGGCGACCATGGCGTAGGCCATGCCGAGATAGCCGAACACGGGCTTCTTCGAAAAGGTCGAGACGACCTGGCTGACGATGCCAAAAGCCGGCAGCACGAGGATGTACACTTCGGGGTGGCCGAAGAACCAGAACAGGTGCTGGAACAGGATCGGATCGCCGCCGCCCTGCGGATCGAAGAAGGTGGTGCCGAAATTGCGGTCGGTCAGCAGCATCGTGATCCCGCCCGCGAGCACGGGCAGCGCCAGCAGCAGCAGAAAAGCGGTCACGAGCACGGACCAGACGAACAGCGGCATCTTGTGCAGCGTCATGCCGGGTGCGCGCATGTTGAAGATCGTGGTGATGAAATTGATCGCGCCGAGGATCGACGAAGCACCCGCAAGATGCAGCGCGAAGATCGCGAGATCCATCGACGGCCCAGGATGGCCCGCAAGCGAGGACAAGGGCGGATAGGCCGTCCAGCCGCCGCCGAAGCCGATGCCGCCGGGCGGGCCTTCAACGAACAGCGATGAGATCAGCAGAATGAGCGCAGCGACCAGCAGCCAATAGGAAATGTTGTTCATGCGCGGGAACGCCATATCGGGCGCACCGATCATCAGCGGCACGAACCAGTTGCCGAAGCCGCCGATCAGCGCCGGCATGATCATGAAGAAGATCATGACCAGGCCATGCGCGGTCACGAAGACATTGAAGGTGTGCGAATTGGAGAAGATCTGCATGCCGGGCTCTTGCAGCTCCATGCGCATGCCGATCGAAAGCGCGCCGCCGATCACACCCGCCAGGATCGCGGAGATCAGATACAGCGTGCCGATGTCCTTGTGATTGGTCGAATAGACCCAGCGCCGCCAGCCGGTCGGCGTGTGATCGTGATGATCGCCGTGATCGTGATGGGCCGCTTTGGCATAAGCCATGATTTGTCCTCGTCCTTCGCCGCGCCCGTCAGCGCTCGGTTTCGGCCATGACGACCGGGCGCTCGTCCGGCGCCGTCGCCCATTTCTTCTTCGCATCGCCGAGCCAGGCATTGAACGCCTGTTCGCTGACGACGCGGACCTCGATCGGCATGTAAGCGTGGTTGCGGCCACACAGCTCGGAGCACTGCCCGTAATAGACACCTTCGCGGGTGGCGCGGAACCAGGTTTCATTCAGCCTGCCCGGGACCGCGTCGACCTTGATGCCAAAGGACGGCACCGCAAACGCATGAATGATGCCGTCGCCGGTGATCTGCATGCGGATCGTCTTGTTCACAGGCACGACCATCGCGTTATCGACCGCGAGCAGGCGCGGCTGGCCGGCCTGCAACTTGTCTTCCGGAATCATGTTGCTGTCGAACTGGAACTTGTGGTCGGGATATTCATAGGTCCATGTCCACTGCGCGGTGCCGGTCGCCTTCACCGTGAGGTCCGACGGCGGGATGGTGAGCTGGTCGAACAGGAGCCGGAAGGACGGCACCGCGATCACAACGAGGATCAGCGCGGGAATGATCGTCCAGGCAACTTCGAGCATGGTGTGATGGGTCGTGCGCGAGGGCGTCGGATTGACCGACTCGCGGAAGCGGACAACGACGATGACCAGCAGGACGAGCACGAAGAGCGTGATGAGCGCGGCGATGATCGTCACGAACAGATGGAAGTCGTGGATCGTCTCCATGATCGGGGTGACGGCTGTCTGAAAATCGAACTGCCAGGGGGACGGTTGGCCGGTCCCCGCGAATGCAGCCGGGGCGAAGCCCAAAAGGGCCGAAAGCCCAAGGGCAAGGCCGGTCAGAAGCGAAGGCAGCTCGTCAATTTTCCGCATCATTGCGCCGATCTCTCCTCCCAGCCGCCGGGCCAAAATGCGCCGCGCGGCAACCCCTTTGAACCCCTCAAAAGTATCACCCTGGCACCCGTAGTTGAAACGCAACGAGCGGCGGCTTGTTGCCGCGCGTGTCCAGTTCGCACGATCCGGGCGGGTGAACCTATGGGGTTCGAGCCCATGAACCACAAAACCCCCAGTGTCGCAACGCTATCCGGCGCGGCAAATCGCGGAAGAAACCGCGAGTCCGCGGGCCTTTGGCGCATTCCGTGCGCCGCAATCTTGACACGGACTCTGAGCGTTGTACCCGGGTCACGGCGGCAACGGGCTCCACTGCCGAAATCGATTCGCGGGGCCGGGAAATGTGGATGGCTGGATTTCGCCTCGGCGCCCTGGCGTTCTGCGCATTCGTCCTCGCCGCCCCGGTGGCGCTGGCGCAGGGCGTCGTGCGCTCGGCTCACGGAGATTGGCAGATCCGCTGCGACACGCCGCCGGGCGCGCAGTCCGAGCAGTGCGCCCTGATCCAGAGCGTGACTGCCGAGGACCGGCCGAATGTCGGACTGACCGTGATCGTGCTGAAGACCGCCGACCAGAAAAGCCGCCTCATGCGCGTGCTGGCGCCGCTCGGCGTGCTGCTGCCCTCCGGCCTCGGCCTCAAGATCGACAATGCCGATATCGGCCGCGCCGGGTTCGTGCGCTGTCTGCCGAACGGCTGCGTCGCCGAAGTGGTGATGGACGAAAAGCTTGTCGGGCAACTCAAGGCCGGGCAGACGGCGACCTTCATCATCTTCCAGACGCCGGAGGAAGGCATCGGCATCCCGCTGAGCCTCGCGGGGTTCAGCGCCGGTTACGACAAGCTGCCCTGATCAGGCACGGCGCGCTTCTTTCGGCGTCAGAACCAAGTTCACCGTGAGCGCGACGGCGGCGGCCGTTACGATAATGGCGGCCATCGGCACGGCCGTGCCGTCATGCAGCAGTCCGACCAAGATTCCCGAAATCGCGCCGATGCCGAACTGGATCGAGCCGAAAAGCGCCGCCGCACTTCCCGCCATGTGCGGATAATGCTCCTGCGCGAGCGCCAGTGCGTTCGCGGGTGCTGCGCCGACGGAGAGAAACAAGAGAAAGAGCGGCATCACGATGCCCGCCAGCCCGCCGAAGCCCGTGAGCGCGTTGAAGAGAAGCGCGATCGCCGCGAGTGCGTAGAGCGAGAGCCCCACGCTCAGCATGCGCGCCGGGCCATAGCGGCGCACAAGGCGCGCATTGATCTGCGTGCCGAGTAAAAAGCCGAATGCGTTGAAGCTGAATACAAAGGCGAAGTGTTGCGGCTCCAACCCGTAGACGCTTGCCAGCACAAACGGTCCGCCGGCGAGAAACGCGAACAGGCCCGCGAAGACCAGATCGCCCGCGATCGTCGGCACGATGTAGTGCCGGTCCTTCAGAAGCGTGACATAGCCCGCGAGTATCCGGAGGATCCCGCCCCGTGCGCGCCGCTGCTTCGACAACGACTCGGGGAAGACGAGCACCACCATGACGAGCGCCAGCGTGCCGAGCACCGCGTGCAGCAAAAAGATTCCGCGCCAGCCATAGGCTTCGAGGATGAACGCGCCGACCGGCGGACCGACCATGGGCGCGAGGCCGAGAACGAGCATCAGCATCGACAGGAAGTGCGCGCCTTCGGCGCCGCTGTAGAAGTCGCGCACGGTGGCGCGCGAGACGACGATCATCGCGCAGACGCCGAGCGACTGGAAAAAGCGCGCGACCCACAGCGTCTCGATGTTCGGCGCGAACGCGCAGGCGAGCGCCGCGGCGATATAAAGGACAATGCCGGCCGTGAGCGGCAGCCGGCGGCCAAAGCGATCCGATAGCGGCCCAAGCACGAGCTGGCCGGCCGCGAGGCCGATGAGGAAAGCGGAGAGCGTCGCCTGCACCGCCGCCTGGCTCGCATTCATGTCGCGCGCCAGCACTGTGAACGACGGCAGATACATGTCCGTCGAGAACGGCCCGAACGCGGTGAGCGCGCCGAGGATGAAAATCAGCTGTGTGCGCGAGGGCATGTCCGGCACCGGAAGGGTGCATGGCCGTGCCCGATTTTCGTGCCGCTAGCAACGGCGCCGGACGCATGACGCAGGTAGGAGGCAGACAGAAGAGCGCCCGCCGGCGGGGCCAGCGGGCGCAGGAGCGGCAGCCCGGGGATTGGGTAAGGGCTGCCGGGGAAGGCGGCGCGGTCAGTAGTAGCGGGCCGGCGTCTCACGCAGCCGATGCGGTTCGTGCGTACGCCCCTCGCCAATGCGGCCGGCCAGGAGCGCGGTCGGGTCGCGGTAGAGCGGCTGCGCGGCAGCGTTTCTGAGATCGCTGCGGTCGAGGCCGATGTCCTTCAACATGCGGTCGTCGGCCTCGGCGAGCTGGCGGAGCGCACGGCGGCCGGCGGCGGCGCGTTCGAGGAAGTCTGCGATGTGTGCGAGCACGTCGACACCGCGGGCGAGCCACATGACGCCTTTCGCCGTGACCTGCGCGGCGGGCGAAATGGAAGGCTTATGGCACTGGGCGATCGTGTTCATGGCGGGCTCCTATCGACGTGCGGCTACCAGCGAAGAGTCGGCTTTTCGCGCGCAAACGAGCTGCGCGCGACCCGAAACCACCGGACTTGAGTGACAGGCTGAATATGGAGCGGGGCGATTGATAAGTGAAACGAATGTTTTTAATGTAATCGATCAACGGCGCTGATACTGGGCGCCGACACCTCTTCACGAAGGAATCCGCCCATGACGGCCCTTCTCGACATCGACCAACTCCGCACCTTCGTGGCCATCGCCGAGACCGGCAGCTTCACCCGCGCTGCAGACGTCGTGCACAAGACCCAGTCGGCCGTGTCGATGCAGATGAAGCGCCTCGAGGAACGGATCGGCAAGCCGATCTTCGAGCGCGACGGGCGGGCATCGAGGCTCACCGAGGAAGGCGAGCGGCTGCTCGACTATGCGCGGCGCATCGTGCGGCTGAATGCCGAAGCGATGTCGTCGGTCGCGGGTCCGAGCCTCTCGGGCGGCGTGCGGCTCGGCGTGCCGGACGACTATGCGGAGCGGTATCTTCCAGAAATCATGGCACGCTTCGCGCGCTCGCACCCCGATGTCGAACTGACGGTGCAGTGCGAACCGACAATCGAGCTCGTCGAATTGATCGATCGCGGGGACCTGGACCTTGCGATCGTCACGCACGACGCCGCCAACAGGCCGAGCGAAGTAATCCGGCGCGAGCGCATGCTGTGGGTCGCGTCGAGCCGGCACGCCGTGCATCGCGAGGAGCCGCTGCCGCTCGCCCTCACCAAGCCGATCTCGCGCGAGCGCGAATGCCCGTGGCGGCGCGCAGCGCTCCCGCGGCTTGAGGAAGTCGGCAAGGCGTATCGCGTTCTGTACACGAGCCGCAATTCGGCGGCGCTCTCCGCAGCGGTGCTGGCGGGACTCGCGGTTTCCGTTTTTCCGGAGTCCGCGATCCGGCCGGGGATGCGCGTGCTCGGCACGACGGATGGTTTCCCCGCGCTCCCCTCGTTCGACATCGGACTTCTGCGCAATCCGCACGAGACGTCGGATCTCGCCGACGCGCTCGCCATGCATATCGTGCAGGGCCTCGACAATCTCGCGGATGCGGAAGCGGCGGAGTGAGCCGCTAGCTGCGGGCGCGCTGACCGCTCGACAGCACGATCACGTTGCCGGCGAGGACAAATGCGACGCCGATGATCGCTGCCAGTGACCAGTGATAGTTCTCGAAGACGGTAGAGATACAGAGCGCAACCACCGGCACGAGAACGATCGAATAGCTGGCGCGTCCCGGGCCGACCCGCCCAAGCAACGTCAGATACGCTGCAAATCCGATCAGGGTTGAGGGAATTGCGAGCCAAACGATCGAGAATAGATAGCGCGCATTCCATTCGATCGTGAACGCTTCCCCTCGCGCGGCAGCGATCAAGGCGAACCATAACGCGCCGTACAGCATGCCCCAGCTATTCGCCGCGAGGACCGGAAGGCCGTCCCGCTGATACCGGGCCGAGAACATGTTGCCCGTGCAAAAAATAATCGTTGCAAGCAGACCAAGCGCAAGCCCAACGGCCGTGCCGCTACTTGCCTCGACAGCCAGAAGTTCCGGGCCAAACAGAAGCACCACGCCTGCAACCCCGAGAGCCGCGCCGAGCAGAATGCGCCATTCGGGAATCGTCCGCGTGATGGCCGCAGCCATCAGTGGATTGACCACCGACGCGAGCGAAAAGACGACCGCGATCAAGCCCGACGTGAGATAGAAGCCGCTGTAATATGCAGCGGTGAAATTGAGCGAAAACAGAAACGCGCCGAGCAAGGCGAAGCGGACATGATCTCCGGCGCCAAAGCGCAGCCGATGGCCCGCCAGCGACAGCCAGGCAAACATCGCAGCGCTCGCGATCGCGAAGCGCCATACGCCCGACACTTCCGGTGCAACTTCTCCAAGCTGGAGTCGAAGCGGTAAAAAGCTCGAGCCCCAAACGAGCGCGACGGTCGCGAACAGCGCCAGATCGACGGCGCCGGGTTCGAAACGCGGCCGAGAGAGTTGATGCAAGAGGTTTCCTAATAAGCCAGTTCGCCGAAAACGGGCTCGACCGAGCCATCCCATTCATCCCGGTACTTGCGGACGAGAATGTCGGCGGGCGTCTCGCCGCCCTCGACCAGCATTTCGAGCGGCGCGAGGAAATGCGTTTCGTCGCGGCCGGAGCGGTCGAGACGCTTGCGGCGGGCGAGACCTTCGCGCGCGAGCGAAACCACTTCACGCGCGAGCGCCCTCACCTTGCGGCCGCGGATTTCGGCGTGGAAGCCGAGCTTCGGAACGTCGTCGCGCAACTGCTGGCGCTCCGCGGCGGTCCAGTCCCTGGCGATGTCCCAGGCGGCATCGAGCGCCTGCTGGTCGTAAAGAAGCCCAGCCCAGAGCGCGGGCAGCGCGCATAAGCGCCCGGACGGGCCCGCGTCGGCGCCGCGCATTTCGAGATAGCGCTTCAGGCGCACCTCGGGGAATGTCGTGGTCAGGTGATTGGCCCAGTCGGAAATCGTCGCACGCTCGCCGGGGAGCGAGGCGATCTTGCCCGCGAGCAGATCGCGGAAGGATTGGCCGGCGACATCGTGATAGGTGTCGCCGCGCTTCACGAAATACATCGGCACGTCGAGCGCGTAGTCGGTCCAGCGCTCGAAGCTCATGCCGTCCTCGAACACCCAGGGCAGCATGCCGGTGCGGTCGGCGTCGGTGTCGCGCCAGATTTCCGAACGGAAGGAGAGAAAGCCGTTCGGCTTGCCTTCGGTGAATGGCGAGTTGGCGAAGAGCGCGGTTGCGACAGGCTGCAATGCCAGCCCGACACGCAGCTTCTTCACCATGTCGGCTTCGGACGAGAAATCGAGATTCACCTGCACGGTGCAGGTGCGGAACATCATGTCGAGGCCGAGGCTGCCGACCTTTGGCATGTAAGCCGACATGATCTTGTAGCGGCCCTTGGGCATGACCGGCGTTTCGGCACGCGTCCACTCCGGGCTCATGCCGATGCCGAGAAAACCGACGCCGAGCGGCTCCGCGATCTGGCGCAATTGCGCGAGATGCGAGTGCACTTCCGAACAGGTCTGGTGAACCGTCTCAAGCTGCGCGCCGGACAATTCAAACTGACCGCCAGGCTCCAGCGTGATCGCCCCGCCGCCCGTCACGTCGGCGAGACCGATGATGGTTTCGCCTTCCATGATCGGCTCCCACCCGAGCAGGTGGCGCATGCCTTCCAAAAGGGCACGGATACCGCGGCGGCCTTCGTAGGGAACGGGCCGGCGATCGCGCAACGTGAACGGCAGCTTCTCGTGCTCGGTGCCGATGCGGAATCTTTCGCGCGGCTTCGCGCCGGCCGCGATCCAGGCGACGAGTTCGTCCCGCGATTCAATGGGCGTCAGGTCGAGTTGGTCGCGGGCCATGCGCGCGGGCGCTCCGGAGGGTCTGCGGGGGTAACCGGGGCGGCGACCATACACAAGCCCCGGCGGCGCGGCCAAGCGCCCTCGCCCGTCCCGCTCT
>JAICQA010000214.1 GCA_025929595.1 Xanthobacteraceae bacterium | reverse complement strand
CGCGCACCTGTGTGAGATAGACGGAGGTGAACTGGAAATCGAAATTCGTTTCGCCGCGCTCGAAGGCGAGACGCACCGGGCCGCGGCCCTTGAAGCCGAGCACGGTCTTGACCGGCAGGCCGAGCAACTCGAAGGCGAGCAGCACCGGCAGGTCGCTGCCGGTGGCGCCGATGCCGCCATAGACGAGCGGGATTTTCGGCTTCAGGAGATCACCAGGCTTCTCGATGCCCGTATCCGGCGACGTATAGACCACCGGGCCGATTGAGATCGAATAACCGATGCGCTTGTTGGCGAGATTGTATTCGACGCCCTGCTGCTTGAACATGAAGGGGAAGGCGCTCGACGAAGTCGTCGAGAGGATGAGCAGCCCGTCCTTCTTGCCCTGCTTCTCGAATTGATTGGCGCCGAGAATCGACCCGCCGCCCGGCATGATGATCACATTGAAGTTCGGATTGCCCGGGATGTGCTTGGTCAGGAACGGGGTGACAAATCGCGTGGTCACGTCGCCCGCGCCGCCCGCGGCGAACGGCACGATCACATCGATGGTCTTGCCGGCATAAAATTCGGCGGCGCGCGCATAGCGGACGGGGCCGATGGTGGCGGCGACGGTGGCGGCGGCGCCATAGGCGAGCACGTCGCGTCGGCTCGGTTGCAGGGCCATGGTCGATCCTCCCTAAGTGTTTATCGGAGCAGATAAATCGAGACGGCCGTCCGCTCTTGTGCGGCAGACGTTTCGTCACAGGCAAAGAGTAGCCTCATTCACGGCCTTGTGACCAGCGGAGTTTGCCGGTGCGCCCGCTCCGAATGCACTGCGAAAGGTGCGAGCGCGATTGCGTTCAGGCGGCGCGCACGCTCGAGAAGAACTGCGCGAGCCGGCCTTCAAGATCGGCGGCGCGCGACGAGAGTTGGTCCGTGAGCTTGCCGAACTCCTTCACGACGTCGAGCGCCTGACCGGTTGCCGTTTCCACGGCCTGCACATCGCGCTTGGCCTGAACGGTGTTCAAGGCTGCCTGGCTGACCGACGCCGCGATCTCCTTCGTCGCCGTGGATTGCTCGTGCACGGCGGTCTCGATTGAAGTTGCTACCGAAGCGATGTCGTCGACCGCCTGCGCGACCGAGTTGATCTGCACCGCCATTTGTTCGGTGGCGTGCTGGATCGCGGCGATCTGTTGCGTGATGTCTTCGGTGGCGCGCCCGGTCTGGTTCGCGAGCGCCTTTACCTCGCTCGCAACGACGGCGAAGCCGCGGCCTGCCTCACCGGCGCGCGCGGCCTCGATGGTGGCGTTGAGCGCAAGCAGATTGGTCTGCCCCGCAATGCTGGTGATCGTGCCCGCAATCGAACCGATCTGGCTGACGGCGGCCGACAATGCGGCCAGCCGGTCGGTCGAAATTTTCGCGTGTTCCGCCGCCCGGCGCGCGAGCGACAGACCCTCGGAACTTTGGTTTCCGATTTCGGCAATGGATTGCGACAGTTCTTCGGTCGCCGCCGCCGTCGTTTCCACAACGTCGGTGGTCGCCGTCGCGGCGACCGCGGCCGATTTCATGCGCTGCGAAGTCTCGGTGGCCACGCCGCCCATTTGCGTCGAGCCCGCGCTCAGCGATTGTGACACGGTTTTCACCGCGTCGATGGTTTCCTTGATCGTCCCTTCGAAATCCGAAATTGCCGTTTCGATCTGTTTTCTGCGCGACTCCGATTGGACGAGCGCGCCGTCCTGATAGAACGTCATCGTCGTCGCAATGTCGAAGGCCACGGCGCGGGAAACGATCTTGCTCGCCTCGGCGAATCTGCGCCTCGAAAAACGAAAATGGCGGACGAGGGCGTCCGTCGTTTCCTGAACGATCATCGTGCCGGCGATCATCCGGGTGCGCGATGTCAGGCCGATCTTCTGTTCTTCTGCGCTAAGCACGCGGCAAGATTCCGCATAGTCGTCGCCGAAACGGCCGGAGAGTACAAAATGAAAGTGATCGGTCTCCGTCTTGCCAATCCATTCGGCATGGGCTCGAAAAATTTTGTCGACGGAAGGCATCACCTTTTCCGCTTCAATGAAGCGGTGAATGCCTGCGCGCAATGCAGGTTCCAGCACGGGCCACAGCCCGCGCAGCGTTTCGCAGCACTGCGGCTCGATGCCGTAGAGCCGTAGCCGCGAGTCGAAATGCGAAGGAAGCGCAGTGGCCATGCCGGACGCCCGATCTCCGGATCCGGCCGCGAACTGCGGCCGGAGGGTCGATGATACCGGTCGAAGTTAAGAAGTCTTTAACCGAACCGGATCAGACGGCCGGACCCATCAGCTTGTCGGGCAGCCAGGTCGCGATCTCGGGGAAAATGCTCAGGATAACGATCGCCACGACCATGCAGATGACATAGGGGAAGGAGCCCCACAGCACCTTGCTCGTCGGCACATCGGGCGCAATGCCGTTGACGACGAACAGATTGAGGCCGACCGGCGGCGTGATCAGGCCGATCTCCATGTTGATCGTCATGATGACGCCGAACCAGATCGGATCGAAGCCCGCCGAGGTGATGATCGGCAGCAGGATCGGCGCTGTCATCAGGATGATGCCCGCCGGCGGAATGAAACAGCCCGCCACCAGCAGGAACAGATTGATCATCAGCATCAACGTCCAGGGATTGAGCTGAGCGTCCGCGATCGACTGGGCGAGCGTCTGTGTGATGTAGAGCGAGCTCAGCATGTAGCTGAACAGCACCGCGGTGCCGATGATCATCAGGATCATCACCGACTCGCGCGTGGTGGACCGCAGCATTGCCCACCACTCCAGCGGGTTCCACATGCGATAGATGACGATCGCGAGCACGAGGCAGAACGCCGCGCCGACGCCCGCGGCTTCCGACGGCGTTGCGATGCCCCCGTACAGCACATAGAGGACGCCGATGACGACGATCAGAAACGGCGCCACCTTCGGGATCGAAGTGAATTTTTCACGCCACGAATAGCGGAACTCCGGCGGATAGGCGCGCACGCCTTGCCGCCAGAGATAGAACAGCGTCCAGAGGATGAAGAGCGCGGTGAGCAGCAGGCCCGGGAACACGCCGGCGAGAAACAGCCGCCCGATCGAAGTCTCGGTCGCGATTCCGTACAGGATGAAAGTGATCGACGGCGGGATGAGAATGCCGAGCGTGCCGCCGGCGCAGATCGAGCCGGTCGCGACCTCGTCCGGAATGCCGCGCTTGCGCATTTCCGGAATGCCCATCTTGCCGATCGCGGCGCAGGTGGCAGGCGAGGAGCCGGTGAGCGCGGCGAAGATCGCGCAGGCGCCGATATTCGAGATCACAAGCCCGCCCGGCACGCGGTAAAGCCAGCGGTCGAGGGCGGCATAGAGGTCGCGGCCGGCTGGCGAGGAGCCGATCGCAGCACCCATCAGAATGAACATCGGGATCGACACGAGCGTGAAATCGTGCAGGCCGGAAAACAGGGTCTCCGCCGCGACGCCGAGCGAAAACGCACCTTGAAACAGCACGAGACCCACAATGCCGACGGCGCCGAGTACGAAGGCTACCGGCGCACCCGTCATCAAGAGCAGGATGGTCGCTACCAGGACGAGAAGACCCTGAATTTCCGGACTCATAACGGTTGCTCCGAAGCGTCAATACCGAACGGCGGCTCGCGTCCGGTAATGACGGCGAGCAGGTCGCCGACATATTGCAGCGACAACACGCCGAGCCCGAACGGCATCGCGGCATAGGGGATCCACAGCCGCGCCCGCCACATGGTTTCGGTCACCCAGTTCTGCTCCCAGGCTTCGTGCCAGAGCTGAAAGGTGAGCACGGTCATGGTCACGCAGAAGGAGAGCGATATTCCGATCGCCGCCATGGCGAGCCAGAAGCGCCCACGCTCGCCGAGAATGAGCGGCAGCACGTCGACGTTGACATGCCCGCGCGTCAGCAGAACGTAAGGCGCGCCGATGAAAGTCGCCGCGATCAGGCTGAAGGTGACAAAATCGGTCTGCCAGATCGTGTTGCTGTTCAGCACATAGCGGATGAACACCATCTGGCAGACGATGACGACGGCCGATGCGATGAGAAGAGCGGAAACGACGCCGCAGGCGCGCGAAACGAACGCCACCGACCGAATATAGGTATCCATCGAGATCGCCCCGCCGCTCTCTTAAGATAACGGCCGGCGAGTCGACATCGCCGGCCGTCCGTCAATCGTCCCCGGTTACTTCACCGCCAGGGCCGCGTCGATCAGCTTCTGCCCGTCAGGCACCTGCGAGGCGAAGGACTTGTAGGAGCTCTGCTTCGCGACGCCGAGCCAGGCGTTATATTCCGCCTCGGTCATGGTGATGACCTCGACGTTGTTCTTCTTGAAGGCCTCGACCATATTGGCGTCGAGCTTTTTGCTCTCGGCGTCGAAATAGGCTTCGGACTTCTTGCTCGCCGCCATCAGCGCGTCCTGCTGCTTCTTGTTGAGCTTTTCGAAGCTGCGCTTCGACATCAGCACCGGCTCGTACATGAACCACAGCGCGTTCTCGCCCGGTGCGGTGATGCATTTCACCTGCTCGTAGATGCGGAACGAAACGAAGCTGCCGGAGCTGGTGTCGGTTGCGTCGGCAACGCCCGTCTGCAGAGCGTTATAGACTTCGTTGCTCGGGATCGAGACGATGGTCGCGCCGGCCTGCTGCCACATGGCGGCGAAGGTAGCGCCGGCCGAGCGGATCTTTTTGCCCTTGATGTCGTCCGGCAGGCGGATGCAATTGGTCTTTGACGCAACGGCGCCCGCGAGCCATGCGTCGGCCAGGACGATGACGCCCGCATCCTCGATCTTCTTCTTGATCTCCTGCATGAACGGCGAGTTGTTGATGCGCTGCGCACGGTCGTGATTGCGTACAAGACCGGGCATGAGCGTGGCGCCGAACGCGCGCACCTTGCCGCTCGCATAATCGAGCGGGAAGGCCGACATGTCGAGCTGACCGTTGACCATCGCATTCCACTGGTCGTTGGGCTTGAACAACGAAGCTCCCGGATAAATCTGGATTTCGAGGCCGACATTGGCAGCCTTCACTTCGCGGGCGATGATCTGCACCATTTCGTCGCGCGGGTCGCCCTTGCCGCCGGGAAACTGATG
>JAICQA010000016.1 GCA_025929595.1 Xanthobacteraceae bacterium | reverse complement strand
CGTGGGCCGCGGCGATACGACGGTCGTCGATGCTTATCTCTCCCCCATCCTGCGCCGCTACGTGGCGCAGGTGGCGGAGGAGCTGAATGTCGGCGAGTCGAAGGCTCGCCTCATGTTCATGATGTCCTCGGGCGGCCTCACCGCAGCCGAGCTATTCCAGGGCAAGGACGCGATCCTGTCCGGCCCGGCCGGCGGCGTGGTCGGCATGGTCGAGACGGGGCGCGCAGCGGGCTTCACGCGCCTCATCGGCTTCGACATGGGCGGCACGTCCACGGACGTGTCGCACTATGACGGCGAGTTCGAGCGCGCCTTCGAAACCGAAGTCGCGGGCGTGCGCATGCGCGCTCCGATGATGCTCATTCACACGGTTGCGGCCGGCGGCGGCTCCATCCTGCATTATGACGGCGCGCGCTTCCGCGTCGGGCCGGACAGCGCCGGCGCCGATCCCGGCCCGAAGAGCTATCGCCGCGGCGGCCCGCTCGCCGTCACCGATGCGAACGTGATGGCCGGCCGCCTGATCCCGGACTTTTTCCCGAAAATTTTCGGGCCACAGCAAGACGAACCCATCGACGCCGATGCCGTGCGCCAGGCGTTCGAGGATATGGCGCGCGAGATCGGCGACGGAAAAACGCCGGAGCAGGTCGCGGATGGCTTCATCCACATCGCCGTCGAGAACATGGCAAACGCCATCAAGAAGATTTCCGTGCAGCGCGGCTATGACGTGACGCGCTACGCGCTGAACTGCTTCGGCGGCGCCGGCGGCCAGCACGCATGTCTCGTCGCCGACAGCCTCGGCATCAAGACGGTGCTGATCCATCCTCTTTCGGGCCTGCTTTCCGCCTATGGCATGGGCCTCGCCGACATCCGCGCCACGCGGCAGCAAGCGATCGAAGAGAAATTCGGGGAGAGCGCGAAGAAGATCATCGAAGAACTGGGCGTGAAGCTCGGCGCGGAGGCGAGTGCCGAAGTCGAAGGCCAGGGCGTACCGCGCAACGACATCGAAATCCATGTCCGACCGCACATTCGCTACGCGGGCACCGATACCGCACTTGAAGTGCCGGCCGGCACGCTCGAGGAAATGAAGTCGGCGTTCCAGACCGCGCACCGCGCCCGCTTCGGGTTCATCGACGAAAGCAAGGAACTGGTCGTGGAAGCTGTCGCCGTCGAAGCGGTCGGCGGCGGAGCGAAGTTCGAGGAGCCGGAGGCGCCGCCCGTCGCGAACACCCTGCCCGCGCCGGCCCGGCTCACGCGCTTCTTCATCAACGATACCTGGCACGACGCCAACGTCTTTCTGCGCGATGGCCTGAAGCCCGGTCACACGGTGGAAGGACCGGCCATTGTCATCGAGCCGAACCAGACCATTGTCGTCGACGACGGCTGGCAGGCCGCGATCAACACCAGGAACCACCTCGTGCTCCGCCGCGTGAAGGAACGCGCCCATACCCGCGCCATCGGCACCGAGGCCGACCCGGTGATGCTCGAGATATTCAACAACCTATTCATGTCGATCGCCGAACAGATGGGGGTGACGCTCCAGAACACTGCCTACTCCGTGAACATCAAGGAACGGCTCGACTTTTCCTGCGCGGTGTTCGATTCCGAAGGCAGCCTGGTCGCCAACGCTCCGCACATGCCCGTCCATCTCGGCTCCATGGACCGCTCGGTCGAAACCGTGATGCGCGAGAACAAGGGCAAGATCAGGCCCGGCGATGTGTACGCGCTGAACGCGCCTTACAACGGCGGCACCCACCTGCCCGACATCACGGTCTGCACGCCGGTGTTCGACGCGGCCGGCAGCAACATCCTGTTCTGGGTCGCTTCGCGCGGTCATCACGCGGACGTCGGTGGCGTGACGCCCGGCTCCATGTCGCCGCGCGCGACGAACATCGAGGAGGAAGGCGTCTATATCGACAATTTCAAGATGGTCGATGCCGGCCGTTTCCGCGAGAAAGAACTCTACGCGCTGCTCGAAGGCGCTAAATATCCGGCGCGCAACGCATTGCAGAACGTCAACGACCTGAAGGCGCAGATCGCCGCCAACGAAAAAGGCGTGCGCGAACTGCAAAAGATGATCGCCAACTTCGGCCTCGGCGTGGTGCAGGCCTATATGGGCCACGTGCAGGACAACGCCGCCGAAAGCGTGCGCCGCGTGCTCGATCGCCTGCACGACAGCGAGTTCTCCTACGAGATGGATCAGGGCACGGTCATCAAGGTGAGAATCTCGGTCGACAAGCAGAAGCGCGAAGCGACCGTCGATTTCACCGGCACATCACCGCAGCAGCCGACCAATTTCAACGCGCCCGCGCCCGTCACGCGTGCGGCCGTCCTTTACGTTTTTCGCGTCATGGTGGACGACGAGATTCCGATGAACGCCGGTTGCCTGCGCCCGATCAGGATCGTCGTGCCCGAACGCTCCTTGCTCTCGCCGGAATTTCCAGCCGCCGTCGTCGCCGGCAATGTCGAGACTTCGCAGGCCGTCACGAACTGCCTGTTCGGCGCGCTCGGCGCGCTCGCTGCCGCGCAGGGCACCATGAACAACCTCACCTTCGGCAACGCCAAGTATCAATATTACGAAACGATCTGTTCGGGCTCGCCGGCCGGGCCCGGCTTCGACGGTACCGACGCCGTCCACACGCATATGACCAACACGCGCCTCACCGACCCCGAGGTGCTGGAATTCCGCTTCCCCGTGCTGCTTGAGGATTTTCACATCCGGAAGGATTCCGGCGGCCGCGGCGAATGGAAGGCGGGCGACGGCATTCTTCGCCGCATCCGCTTTCTGGAAAAGATGGACTGCGCGATTCTCTCCGGCCACCGTCGCGTGCGGCCTTTCGGGCTGGCGGGCGCGGAAGCCGGCCAGGTCGGACAAAACTTCGTCCGCCGCCTCGACGGCACGATGGAAAAACTCGAAGGCTGCGATCAGACCGTGCTGGAAGCCGGCGAAGCGGTCATCGTGCAGACGCCGACCGCGGGCGGTTACGGCGATCCGAAGAAGCGCGGCTAGGGTCAGTTCAAACCCAGCAGCTCCCGCGGATTGTCCACGCCGATCTGCCGCGCGATGTGCTTCGGCAGGCTGCCGAGAATGCGGTTGTGCAGGATCAGCTTATTGACGTTACGGGCGGCGAAGCTCGTACCGGCCCCTGCTCCGGCGCCCGACGCGGCGGCGAACGTGTCCGTTCCGAAGAGAAACCGGCCGGGATAACGCTCGAAGAACTCCAGCCACGCCGGCAGGACACCCTTGGTGTCCACGATCAGATTGGACATCTCCGTGCTTGTCCCCGGCGCCGCGCGGATCGCGAGATAAAGGTTCGGATGCGCTTCGACGAGACGTTGCAGGAGATCGCGCGTCGCATAACCGACGGGGTCGGCGCCCACATGCTCGAGCACAATGCGCGCGCCGCGATTGTGCGCCAACAGCCGCTCGAAGCCCTCGACGTTGCCGCGCAGCCTGCGCGGATTTCCCATCGCGACGACCTTGGCGGGCGTCGGTCCGTCCTTTGGCACAAGATCGATGTGCATGGAGATAATTACGTTGCGCGCCGCCGCCACGTCGGAAAGCGCGAGGAACAGCGGGTGGTCGGCCTGCGTCTCCTCGAACGGATGGCCGGACATGAACGAGATGTGCAACACCGCCATCTCGCCGAACCCGCGCGCGCCTGCGTCGAGGATAGCGTTGGCGCGCTTCACGAAATCGCGCCGCACCGCCTCCGTCACCTTCTCGGGATCGGTGCGATGGACAATCCCGTTCAGGTCGCCGCCCCCGCCGAACCAGCGGAAGCGGCTGCGATGCCGTTTCAGGAGCGACGTGTATTGGCGCTCCGTATAGGCCGATGACGATTGCGGTGTGGGCATCACTACGGCAGTCGCAATACCGGCCCGATCCATCAGCTTCAGCGCTTCGATGACGGCGCCGGAAAAGCTGCCGCGCGCGGGCACGAGATGCATGTGCATGTCGATCCAGCGCAGCCCGCCGGACCGCAACGGCCCGCGATCCTTTACCGCGAACCGCGGCGCCGTGGCCGGCCCGCCTGTCGACTGCGGGCGTTTCGCGCCGGGTGAGGCGGGCCTCACTCCTTTTCCTTTGAAGCCCGGCGGCGGACCTTTCGGTCGGTAGCCCTGCGCCATCGCCCCGCCGCTCATCGACGCCGGCGTTGTGAGCACGCCAAGGACGACTGCAAGAACGAACAGCAGGCGCATTGCTCCTCCCGAAGCAATGAGCCTAAACCGCTGACGGGCGCGCGCAACCGCCGGCGCAGGCGGCACTCAATCGGATTTTTGCGGGGAAAGCAGGTTGAACACCGAAGCGGCTTCCGAACTCGGCTTCTGTTCGGCGATCGAGTGCGGGCTCATCAGGCCTGCCGATGTCGTCGGCGCGCCAGCCGTGCCCTTCTTCGGCTCGCTCCTGCCCTTCGTCTCTTTCGGAATCGAACCCGTCACCGTCGGATCGGCGCCGAGCCGCGCGCTCGGGATTCGTCCCGGCGGCACCAGCCCGTAGGGATTCTGATAGCCCGGCTGCGACGGCGGCGGCGGCGTCTGCATCGGAGGCGCCTCCATGTACCGTCCCCGAGTCGGTTCGACCTGTTGTTGGAAGCCGAGCCGTTCACGCACACGCTGCGCGATCGGCACCGGCGCGCCGAACGAATTGGACGATGGCGCCTGATTGCCGAGACTGTGGTTCCCGAGCGAGAGCGGCGTGCCCGCCGCGCGCACTGGTTCGTCGCGCTGAACGACTGAAGGGCCGTGCGGCATGGGCGCCGGGCGCTGCACGATTTGCGGTGTGCCATGTGCCCATGGTGATGTCGCGTCGCGCGAAGCTGCGGCTATGGGTGCTTGCTGCGGTGGCCGGCCGCCGCGCGAAACTGCGTAAGGATCGTGAAAATCGTTTTGCGCCTGCTTCGTCGGCCGCGCCGCGGGCGCACGCGCCACCGGCATGCTTTCGGGCAGCGGCAGCTTCGGCGCCGGCATGGTCATCGGCGCGGGCTTGCAGATGGCGCGGCCCGACGAGCGCCGCGCGAGATCGACGTGAATATGATCGTAGTGGAACATGTCCGCGCCCGGCGCGAGCACGGTCGAGAAGCGTTCGCAGGCCGCCGCGTGGACCGCGCGGAGGAAGCCCTGCTCCTCGGGACGTCCCTTCCAGCCCTTCTTGAACTCGACTTCGCGACCGTCGGCGAAACGGAAGGCCGCGATGTCGAGCGCGTTGCCATACGCATGCTCGGAGATCGCAGCACCCGGCTGCCCGTTCATCGTCCGGCACGAGTAGGCGGAGATCTGCTTGATCTCGACGACCGGCGATCCGTACCAGGCCATGGCCGCGGGCTGGATCGATTCGTGAAACCACACGTCGACGTTCGCGATCAGCGGGCAGGACAAGGTCGCCTTCGGTTTGAACTCGACGAAGCCGCCGTTCACGGCCGCGACCTTGAACGGCTTAGTCATGCCGCAGGTGCCCTTGCCGTTGACCGCCTCGCCCGGCTCCATCGCTTCCGACGGCTGGATCAGCCGCTCGGCCACGCACTTCTCTTCGGCTTCCGCGCGCCAGGGTTCACGCTCTTCGACCTCGAAGCGACAGCCCATGAGGGAGAGCGCCACCAACGGGGCGACGAGATACAAGCCATTTCCGCGCGGCATGACGCGGAAAATGCGAGGCTTCTGCTTAATGCGCGCTCAAGGAAGTGCGTTAATGCAGCGTCAACGACGCGCGACGTCGTGAGCCGCGAAGTCGCCGCATTCGATCCACAGGTCGACAGGTAATTAGACACCGAGGCCGCAATTATTTTTACCGCAGCGCCGGCCGGCCGAGGGCAGGCAGGTCAACGACATGCCGCGCGCCGGTACCCGAAAGTCCGCAATTCGCGCTGCAACGCACAAAAATTGCAGCTTGCCCTCGTTCCGTCGAGCCCTAGGTTGGTTCCCAGTTTCAACGGCCCGGGAGAACACCCTTGGATCTCGCCCAAAGGATCAACGCGCTGGCGATCTGTGTCGCCTTTGTCTTCGTAGGAGCGGTCCTGCTCGGCATGTTCTAGGCTCGGTCAAGCCGTTCGGACCGCAAGGTTCGGGGGGTCGAAGGAAATAGCGCCGGAGGCGGGCCAGCCTCCGGCGTTTCCTTTTGCCGGACGTCCCGGGCGCCCATGTATAGGGAGGGGAACGGCGGGAGAGTAACGTGGAAGGCGGCGACGACATTCGACCCGGCGAGACTCGCACCGAGCTGCCTCCGGACTTCGATGCCGGCCTCTACTTCATCGGCACCATCCGGACGCCCTGGCGGAACCGGGCCGACTGCCCCAAGAACCCGCGCGAGGCGGGCGACGCCGTCTCCACCATCGAGCTCGACCCGCGATACGCCAACGCGCTCGCCGGACTCGAAGCCTACCGCCACATTCTCGTTCTCTATTTCATGGATCGCGCCCGGCGCGATCTCGTCATACAGGTGCCGCGCCATTCGGGCGTGGCGCAGGGCACCTTCGCGCTGCGCTCTCCGGCGCGGCCCAATCCCATCGCCGTATCGGTGGTCGAGCTGCTTGGCGTCGAAGGCACCGTCCTGACAGTGCGCGGGCTCGATTGCCTCGACGGCACTCCGCTCCTCGACCTGAAACCCTATCGCCCCGCCGTCGATTCTCCGGACCGGTGAATCGTGGACAAGCGGCGCACCAGGTTCCCTCGCCGCCCATTTGATTTGCCCGCTCGGTCCGAGCGGGCCACTCTGCGCACAGTCACGAACGGACCCAAGCCAAGCGCATGAACGCAAAACCCGCCGGCGAACGCGACCTTCGTCTCGATTTCTTTCGCGGACTCTCGCTCTGGTTCATTTTCATCGATCATGTGCCGTTCAACCGCGCGTCATGGCTGACGATCCGCAACTACGGATTCAGCGACGCGGCGGAAATTTTCGTTTTCATTTCCGGCTATACGGCGGCCTTCGTCTATGGCCGCATGATGCGCGAGCAGGGCTTCGTCGTAGCCGGCGCCCGCATTCTGAAGCGCGCCTGGCAACTCTATGTCGCGTTCGTATTCCTGTCGGTCATTTACATCGCGCAGATCGCATACGTCGCCCATAATTTCCAAAACCCGCTCTTCGCCGAAGAAATGGTCACGCTGCATTTTCTCAATCGCCCCGAGATCGTGCTGCTCGAAGTGCTGCGCCTGCGGTTCCTGCTCGCCAACGCCGACGTCCTGCCGCTCTACATCGTACTGATGGCGGCCTTTCCCCTGATCCTGTGGCTAATGCTGCGCGCGCCGACACTCGGCCTGGCGCTCTCCATCGCCGTCTGGGCCGCCGCCTATTTTGGCGGCGTCAATCTCAATCTTTATCCCACCGGCCGCGGCTGGTTCTTCAATCCATTCGCCTGGCAACTTCTGTTTTCGATCGGCGCATGGTGCGCGGTCGCCGGCGGCGAGTGGATCCGCATGCTTCGCGAGTCGAAGACCGTCATCACGCTCTGCGTCACTTATCTCATCGCTGCCTTCGCCATGGTGACCACCACCTGGTCGCCGCGTTGGCTCAACGTCCTGCCGGAATGGATGGTGATCTTTCCGCTCGATAAGTCGGGCATGTCGCCGCTCCGGCTCGCGCATTTTCTGGCGCTCGCGCTCACCACCGTCCACTTCGTGCCGCAGAACGCCAAGTGGTTGAACTCTGCGCCTGCCCAGCCGCTAATCCTCTGTGGCCGGCATTCGCTCGAGGTCTTCTGTCTCGGCGTCTTCCTGTCCTATACGGCCGGCTTCATCCTGATCGAATTCTCCTCGGCCGTGTACATGCAGGTCCTGGTGACCCTCGGCGGCTTGCTCGCCATGATTGGACTCGCCGCCCTGATGTCATGGTACAAATCCCTCGGTCAGCGCCCGCCCAGGACACAGGCAGCATGACGACAAAAGGCATGACCTTGAACCGGCTATCGGCCGCGGCCGCGGCGCTGGTCCTGTCGTGCTTGCCGTTGCAGGCGGCCGACGACGATGCCTGCTATGTGCCCCCGTTCCTGGTCGAGCCGCAGGCCGCGCTGCATCGCGTCGCCGAGGCCGTAAAACGCGACAATAAGCTCTCGATCGCGATCGTGTCGGGTTCGCCCTCGCAGGTCGGCGGAACCAAGGGACGGCGTTCCTATCCAAGCTATCTGGAGGCCGCGCTGAAAAAGCGGATGCCGGATATCGAGGTCAAGATCGACGTGCGCGCCAAAGCCCGCCGTCCGGCCGCGGACCTGCTGAAGCTTCTGCCCGGCATCGCCGAGGAAAGTGTGCCGTCGCTTGTGATCTGGCAGATCGGCACGGTCGACGCGCTTCAGCAGACCGACGTCGATGCCTTTGCCCGCACGGTCGAACAGGGCCTTGCGGCCATCGCCGACCGCGGCGCGGACGCAGTCCTTCTCAACATGCAGTACAGCCCCCGTACCGACCGCCTCGTCGACTACGCGAGCTATCTCGACACGATCCGCGAGGCTGCGGATACCGCCGAAGTGCCGCTTTTCGACCGCTATGAGATCATGCGATACTGGAACGTGGCTGGAACTTTCGATCTGACCTCGCTTAGGGACGATGGGCTGTACGAAAAGATCCATACTTGCATCGGCGAGTTGCTGGCGGATTTCATCCTGCGCGGTGCCGGAATGAAGGAAAGCAAGGGCATCGGAGGATGAGCTTCCGCAATATTCTGCTCGCCGCCCTGGCCGTGGCCGGCGCGCCGCTTTTCGTCGCGCCCGCTGTCGCGGCGGCCATACACCGTCTCGAATGCCAGGCGCCGGTCGATCTCGTAAAGCTGTCGCGTCCGCTTGCGAGGATTTCCGCACGCCTGCTGCGCCACGAGGACATCACCATCCTGGCGCTCGGCTCATCTTCCACCTTCGGCACGGGCGCGAGCCGCAGCGAATTCAGCTATCCGAGCCGGCTTGAGCACGAGCTGCATACGCTGCTGCCCAAGATGAAAGTGAAAGTCCTCAATCGCGGCGTCGGCGGCGAAGACGCCCGCCAGATGCTGGCGCGTCTCGATCGCGATCTCGCGAACAAGCCGGATCTCGTTCTGTGGCAGGTCGGCACCAACGCGCTCCTCGGCGAAAACGGCGTCGAAACCCAGGCGCCGCTCATCCGCGACGGATTGCGCCGCATTCGCGCGGCCGGCGCCGATGTCATTCTGATCGACCCGCAATATGCGCCGCACGTCCTGCGCGATCCCGATGCGCGGCCGATGGTGGCGCTGCTGGCGAAGATCGGCGCGGAAGCCAACGTTCCGGTCTTTCGCCGTTTCGCGCTGATGCAGCACTGGCACGAGGCGCGCGAATACGCCTTCTCCGACATGCTTGCGCCCGACCTCTTTCACATGAACGACTGGAGCTATGGCTGCCTCGCGCGCAATCTGGCGGCGGCGCTGGTCGCCAATGCGCAGGCCTCGCCCGCACAGCCAACTGTTACGAATGCCTCCGCCGCGCCGGCGCCCGCGCAGTCAACCGCCGCCGCGCAAGCGAAGACCGCCAGCCACTGACCGAAACTATTCGTCTCTGAACTGCACCGGCGGCATGGCCGCGCGTGTGACGTGAAGCTGAAAAATATCCGGCCGCGAATAGTGCCCCGTCACGTCGAGCGTACGCCGCGAACGCGCCGCCGCTTCCCGGTCGATCTCGCCATAGAGCACGCCCTTCTCGCGCCGGAGCGGTCCCGCCTCGATCTTGCCGAACGGCCGCACGATCACCGCGTCGCCATCGCACAGCCAATCTTCGTCGTCGACGATCTTGAGCCGCTCGGGGAAATTCTCGGGCAGATCCCTGCCCTGGATCGCCGTGCCGGTGCCGATCACCCAGCAGCCGCCCTCCTTGGCGATATGCTTCATCGTCGCGATCCATTCGTCGCCGCAATCCCAGGTCGGCGAAACGAGAACATCCATGTTCTGCGCGTAGAGTGCGTAGCGCGACAGCGGCATGTAATTTTCCCAGCAGATCAGCACGCCGAGCCGCCCGACCGGCGTGTCCACCACCTTCAATCCGCGCGCGTCGCCGAAACCCCACACCATGCGCTCGGGGTTCGTCGGCATGAGCTTGCGGTGGCGGTTGAGGATCGCGCCGTCCGGTCCGATGACGACAACCGTGTTGAACAATGTCGTGCCGCTGAACTCCGCGTCGACCTCGTGGATGCCGAGCACGACGGTGACCTTGTGCCGCCACGCCGCCTGGCAGACCGGATCGAGGTCGCCAGTCGCGAGGTTGATTGCATTTTCGCGCAAAGTGCCGTGCAGCTTACCGGCGAGCCCCATGTCGCGGCCGGGTTGAATGCGCCAGACCCATGCCGGATAGCCGGGCACGTAGGTCTCCGGGAAAACGACGAGTGCCGCCCCGTTTGCCGCCGCTTCCGCGATTTCAGAATTGACGAGTTCGAGCGTTGCCGCACGGTCGAGCATCACCGGCGGCTTTTGAACCACCGCGACCTTGTTTGTCACGAATCGCCTCCTTCGCAACGCGCGCACTATAGGAGCAAGGCCGCTCCGATCAACGAGCGTGACGCGTTGAAAACCGATTTAGGCGCCTTTGCCGTCGAGCGGGAAGATCATGCAGGTCGTCGAACCGTGCGCGTAGAGCTTGCCGTCCGTACCGACGAGCCGCCCTTCGGCGGTCGCCGCGCGCTTGCCGCCATGCACCACCCGTCCCTCGCAGCGCAGGAGACCGGTATCCTTGGTCACCGCGCGTACCAGGTTCACCTTGAACTCGAGCGTCGTGTAGGCGGTCTTGGGCGGCAGCGTCGCATGGATGCTGCACCCCATCGCCGAGTCGAGCAGCGTGCCGGCGACGCCGCCGTGCACGACTCCGATCGGGTTGTAGTGAAACTCGCGCGGCTCGATCTCGAACACGGCGAAACCGCTCTCAACCTGCACCAGCCGGAAGCCGAGCAATTCGGCGATCGGCGGCGACGGCAACTCGCCCCGGATCATGCGCTGCAAAAGCTCAAGCCCGCTGGCCGTCCCGGCCAGCCGCGCCGTGATCATGGGATCCTGCCAAGTGACCGTCCGCGTCCGTACGCCGGCCGCGCTGGAAGCCTCATTTTCCTGCATATCCGCCCCGATTCAGTCGGCTTTCATGTGACCCCGGTCACAACGAATTTGCGCCAAGATTGGCATAAGTATTCTATATCGTCGCCCGGCTCGAAGCGCCGGTCGACCGCTTACCGGGGCCCGGCTCGCCGGCTGCCCGCTATCAGGGAGATCGCTCCAATGAAGAAGACCGCTCTTGCTTTAGTGACCGCCGCTGCTCTCGGCGCCGCGTCGCTCGCCGCTCCTGCTCCAGCCGAGGCTGCCAGCACCCGCGACATTATCCGCGGTCTGGCCATCGGCGGAGCCGTCCTTGGTGGCGCCGCGCTGCTGTACGGCGCTGCCGCCCACGCGCATCTCGCCCATCCGAGCTATTACCCGTACGCGCCGGTGTCCGGCTATTACTACTTCCCGCAAGCTCACTATGCCGCTCCGGCGCCGGTCGCCTGCCCGAACGGCTTCTGGGCCTACAAGGTCAATCGGCACGGCCAACCCTATGGCAAGCCGCGTTGGGTGTGCTCGCCGGGCGGCTACTACGCCTCGCACTACGTCTATCGCTGATCACGACGCAGTCGAATGGAAACGGCCGCCCTTCGGGCGGCCGTTTTATTTTTGCGGTAGATGTAGTCCAAGCGGAAGCCATCCTAATTGCCCTTGCCGCGCATGTGATCGAGCACGGCCTGTGTCGGCCAGCAGTCGAGCTTGAGCCCGTGCTTCTTCTGATATTCGCCGAGCGCGGCGCGCGTCAGCATCCCCGCCTTGCCGTCGAGCTTGTCCTTGTAGAAGCCGCGCGCGGTCAGGATGCGCTGCATCTCTTCAACCTCGGCCGAACGCAACTGCTTCGATTGGCTCCACGGTGTTTCGAACGCGGGCCCGCCCGCGATGCGGTCGCTCAGGTGCCCGACGAAGAGGACGTAGAGATCGGAGAAATTGTAATCCTTGAGCACGAAATAGTTCTTCGGCGTCAGGAACGCGGGGCCGTAGCTTCCTTCCGGCATCAGGAGCGAGGCTTCCTCAACAAGCTCGATTGCGTTCAGCTTGCGTCCGCGCGCCGGCACCACGCCGTACTTTAACCACTCGCTGACCGGCAGCCTGAAGCCGGGCTCCGCACGGCTGCAATCGATGTTGTCCGGCACCCGCACTTCATGCGCCCAGCGCCCGCCGCGCTGCCAGCCCTTGTCGGCGAGCTGCTTGCCGGCCGACGCGAGCGCATCCGGAATTGAATTCCAGATGTCCCGCTTGCCGTCGCCGTCGAAATCGACCGCGTTCCTGTAGTAGTCGGACGGCAGGAATTGCGTGTGGCCCATGGCACCGGCCCACGAGCTTTTCATGTCGGCGCGCGCAACCTCGCCGTCCTGAATCATCTTGAGCGCGTATAGAAATTCCTCGCGAAACTGTTCCTTGCGGCGCCCGGTCCAGGCCTGCGTCGCGAGCGTCCGCACGGCGTCGTGCGGCAGCCTGGCACCGCCATAGGATGTCTCGCGCGCCCAGATCGCGAGCAGCACGGAGCCGGGCGTGCCGAAGCGGCGCTCGATCTCGAGCAGCGTGTCGCGGTACTTGTTCGCATATTGCTTGCCCTGCAACGCAAAGCGCGCGATCGACGCTTCCGAGACATATTGCGCGGGTGTCTGCACGAACTCCGACTGCACCGCCTCGCGTTCCGGCCGCCCGGCAATGTGCAGGTCCGGCAAGCCGAGATCCGGCGTCAGCCCGCGCGTCTCCGCCTCGAATGTCTTGCGCGAGACGCCGAGCTTTTGCGCCTCGGGCCAGAGCGACTGGATGAACTGATTGAAGGTCGGCTGGGCGGCGGCGGGCGCGGCGAACAGAAAAATTCCAGCGATCGTCAACGCAAGAAATCTCATGCCGCCACTCCGCAGGTCGTCATGGCCGTCCCCGGACTTGATCCGGGGATCGTCCCGGCCATCCACGTCGTGCGACGTATAAAGGCGTGGATGCCCGGCACAAGGCCGGGCATGACGGCATTTTCGCGATCAACGCGTGAACTTCTTGTACTTGATCCGGTGCGGGATTTCCGCCGCCGCGCCGAGCCGCCGCTTCTTGTCTTCCTCGTAATCCTGGAAGTTCCCCTCGAACCATTCGACATGGCTGTCGCCCTCGAAGGCGAGGATGTGCGTCGCAATGCGGTCGAGGAAGAAGCGGTCATGGCTGATGATGACGGCGCAGCCGGCGAAATCCTCGAGCCCTTCTTCCAGCGCGCGCAGCGTATCGACGTCGAGGTCGTTGGTCGGCTCGTCGAGCAGCAGAACGTTCGCGCCCGACTTCAGCATCTTCGCAAGATGCACGCGGTTGCGCTCGCCGCCCGAGAGCGAACCGACCCTCTTCTGCTGGTCGCCGCCCTTGAAGTTGAACGCCGCCGTATAGGCACGGCTGTTCACCTCGCGCTTGCCGAGCAGCACGATGTCGTTGCCGCCGGAGATTTCCTCCCAGACGGTCTTGTTGCCCTCGAGCGAGTCGCGGCTCTGGTCCACGTAGCCGAGATTGACCGTCTCGCCGATCTTGATCGTGCCGGCGTCCGGCTGCTCCTGCCCTGTGATGAGGCGGAAGAGCGTGGTCTTGCCCGCGCCGTTCGGGCCGATCACACCGACGATGCCGCCGGGCGGCAGCTTGAACGTGAGGTCTTCGAACAGTAGCCGGTCGCCAAACCCTTTGCTCAGGCCGTCTGCATCAATGACATTCTGCCCGAGCCGCTCGCCCGACGGAATAACGATCTGCGCGGTCTGCGGCGCCTTATCGTTCGACTTCTTGACGAGCTCTTCATAGCGCTGGAAGCGCGCCTTATTCTTGGCCTGCCTTGCTTTCGGCGAGGCGGAAATCCACTCGCGCTCGCGCTCGATCGCCCGCTGGCGCGCTTCTTCCTCACGGCCTTCCTGCTCGAGCCGCTTCTGCTTCTGCACCAGCCACGACGAGTAATTGCCCTGATAGGGAATGCCGCGCCCGCGATCGAGCTCGAGAATCCAGCCCGTCACATTGTCGAGGAAGTAGCGGTCGTGGGTGACGATCAGCACTGCGCCGGGGTATTGGCGCAGATGATCTTCGAGCCACGCCACCGTTTCCGCGTCGAGATGGTTGGTCGGCTCGTCGAGCAGGAGAAGGTCGGGCTGGTCGAGCAGCAGCCGGCAGAGCGCCACGCGGCGGCGCTCGCCGCCCGAAAGCTTGTTCACGTCTGCCTCGTCCGGCGGACAGCGCAGCGCGTCCATCGCCAGATCGACCTTGGAGTCGAGGTCCCACAGGCCTTTGCTCTCGATCTCGTCCTGCAGCTTCGCCATCTCGTCGGCGGTCTCGTCGGAATAATTCGTGGCGAGCTCGTTGTAGCGGTCGAGGATCGCGCGACTCGACGCCACACCTTCCATGACGTTCTCGCGCACGTTCTTCGCGGGATCGAGCTGCGGCTCCTGCGAGAGATAGCCGACCCGCGCGCCGGGCGCGGCGAAGGCCTCGCCGGTGAACTCCTTGTCCATGCCCGCCATGATGCGCATGAGCGTCGACTTGCCGGCGCCGTTCACGCCCAGCACGCCGATCTTCGCGTCGGGGTAGAAGGAGAGGTGAATGTTCTCCAGCACCTTCCGGCCGCCCGGATAGGCCTTGGAAAGGCCGTTCATGCTGTAAACGTATTGCCCTGCCGCCATGCCGCGAGCGCGCTCCGTACCGCGAGAATTCGGGGAGATTGTTCGAGGCGTATGTAGCGGCGCCGGCCCATGACGGCAAGCCCGCGGCTGTTCTAGGATGGCCGCCCTGCCACGGCCGAATTCCCAAAGGGCTCCATCGAATGCCGACAATTACCTGCGTCGACGACTTCCGCACGCTTGCCAGGCGCCGCATCCCCCGCTTCGCCTTCGACTATCTCGACGGCGGCGCCGGCCACGAGATCGGTCTGCGCCGCAACGTCGAGGCATTCGACGCCCTCAAGCTCATGCCGCGCATGCTGGTGAACGTCGACAAGATCGACGTCTCGACCACGTTCTTCGGCCGCAAATGGAGCATGCCCTTCGCCACCGCGCCGATCGGCGCCGGCGGCATCATGTGGCCGGGCGGCGAGGAAGCGATCGCGCGCGCCGCGGTCGAGGCCGGCATTCCCTACACCAACGCGACGCCCGCCTGCATTTCGCTCGAGCGCGTGAAGGAAGTCGCGGGCGACAATGCGTGGTTCCAGCTCTATGTCGGCCGCGCCGAGCCGATGGTGCAGGATCTCGTCAATCGCGCCGAGGCCGCGGGTTACGACGTGATGTTCGTGACGGTCGACGTGCCCGTACCGCCGCGCCGCCTGCGCGATCTACGCAACAGGTTCACCATGCCTTTCGCCTGGTCGCCATCGGTAATCTGGCAGCTCGTGCAGCGCCCGCAATGGTCGCTCGGCACGCTCATGAACGGCATCCCGCGCTTCGCCAACATGGAACGCTACGCGCCCATCAAGGGCGTGCAGCCGATGGCGCGCTATATGTCGTCGCAAGTCACCGGCAAGTTCGATTGGGACTCGCTGAAAAAGCTCCGCGACCGCTGGAAGGGCAAGATCGTCCCGAAGGGCCTGATGTCGGTCGAAGATTGCCTCAGGGCGAAGGAGATCGGCTGCGACGGCATCGTCGTATCGAACCACGGCGGCCGCCAGCTCGGCTCGCTCCCCTCCTCCATCGAAGTGCTGCCTGCGATCCGCGCCGCCGTCGGCAAGGACTTCCCGCTCATCATCGACAGCGGCATCCGTTCCGGCGAGCACATCGTGAAGGCGATCGCATCCGGCGCCGACTTCTGCCTGCTCGGCCGCGCCGTCGTCTATTCAGTTGCAGCTCTCGGCAAGCCGGGTCCCAAAGTCGCCCTCGAAATGCTGAAAGCGGAAATGGAGCAGGTGCTCGGCCAGATCGGCTATCCGACCATTGCCGAGCTCAAGACCAAACCGCCGGTGATGGACTGAGAAATACGTCGTCCCGGAACCGCGCGAAGCGCGGTATCCGGGATCGTTCAGAGATGGACTGATGACGGTCCCGGCTCTCGCTTCGCTCGGCCGGGACGACGATGCACTAACGCCGCTTCTTCGATTTCTTCTTCGCGGCCTTCTTGGATTTCTTCGCGGTCTTTTTGGCTGCTTTCTTCTTCGCCTTCTTGGCCTTCTTCTTGGATTTCTTCGCAGCTTTCTTGGCAGCCTTCTTCGGCGCCTTGGATTTCGCCGCCGGCTTTTTCGCGGCCTTCGCCGCACCCTGCTTCGCGATCTGCGTCGCCGTCGGCGCGGAGACTTCCTCAATCATCTCTTCCGCGGTCGAGTCGAAATTGCGACTCAGGAAGCCCAGCGTCCGCTCCCATGCGATGCGCGAGCTCGGCTGGTCGTAGCTGCCGCGCTCGTCGCAATGAAATCCGTGGCCCGCGTGCTGGTAGATGTAAATCTCCGCCTGCGGCTGCTTCTGCTTCATGATCTCGACATCGCTCACCGGGATGTGCGTGTCCTGCGCGCCGAAATGCATCTGCACCGGGCAGCGCGCTTTCTTGTCGATGTGCTGCATGATCTGTCCGCCGTAGTAGCAGACCGCCGCCGCGAGCCCACCGAACTTCGTCGCCGCGATCCAGCTCACGCTGCCGCCGAGGCAGAAGCCCATGATGGCGACCGAGCCCTCCTTTTTCAGTTCGTCGATCGCGGCCTCGGTGTCCGCCACGACCTTGTCCCAGTCGAGCTTAGGGATGAAGGTGCGCGCATGCGCCACCTCGTCTGGCGTATAGCCGCTCTCGAAGTCGCGTTCGACGCGGTCGAAGATCTGCGGCGCAAGCGCGACATAGCCCGCCTCCGCCAGCCGGTCGCACACCGACCGGATATGGTTGTTGACGCCGAAAATCTCCTGGATCACCACCACGCGTCCGCGCGGGCGGCCTGGCGGATCGGCACGATACGCGCCGAGCTCGAACCCGTCCGCCGCTTTCAGCTTGAGCTTTTGTCCCATGACTCCTCCGGATTTTGCCCCTGGCCGCACCGGACAAAACGCCGGCACCCGGCGCCGCGGCGAGTAGCGGCGGCGCCGTCGGGCAGTCTACTGTGTGCAAGGCTCGGTTCAACCGCTCACAGGAACGCACATGCTCAAGCTCTACTACGCGCGCAACACCTGCGCTCTCGCCTCCTATATCGCGCTCGAAGAAGCCGCTGCACCCTATGAGGCCATTCGCGTGGACTTCGGCGCGGCCGAGCAGCGCGGGCCTGAATATCTCAAGATCAACCCGAAGGGCCGCGTTCCTTCGCTCGTCACCGAATGGGGCATCCTGACGGAAACCCCGGCGATCCTCGCTTTCGTGGCCCAGAGCTTTCCGGCCGCCAAGCTCGCCCCGGTCGACGATCCATTCTCCTTCGCCGGCATCCAGGCCTTCAACAGTTACCTGTGCTCAACCGTGCATGTGGCGCATGCCCATGGCGGGCGCGGCTATCGCTGGGCGGATGACGACACATCCTTCGCGGACATGAAACGCAAGGTTCCGCAGACCATGCGCGAATGCTTCACGCTGATTGAGAACAACATGCTCCGCGGCCCGTGGGTCTGCGGCGACGCCTACACGATCTGCGATCCGTATCTGTTCACGATCAGCGGCTGGCTCGGGCGCGACCAGGTCGACATCACGGAATTTCCCAAGGTCAACGCCCACGCCGAAGCGATGAAAGCCCGTCCGGCGGTGCAGAAGGTGCTGCGCGAGGAGCGCGCGTGAGCGGTCAGGCCGCGCGCCCGACGATGGTACAGATCGTCGTCGTCGTGCTGCCGCCGATATTGAGCGTGCCGGCGCGCGCCGCACCTTCGACCTGATAGCCGCCAGCGGTCCCCGTCACCTGCTTGTGGGCGTCGAGCATCATGCGCACGCCGGTGGCGCCGACCGGATGCCCGAGCCCGATCAGGCCGCCGCTCGGATTGATCGGAATGCG
>JAICQA010000462.1 GCA_025929595.1 Xanthobacteraceae bacterium | reverse complement strand
GGTGGGCTGGCGGCCCGGGCGGCGGCCCCCCCCCCCCCCCGGAAACTCCGATTGCCACTCTAACCAACCCCTCACCCGACGCGCTTCGCGCTTCGACCTCTCCCCGCAAGCGGGGAGAGGTGAAAGAACAGGCAGATCGTTTCCATGATCCGCTCCGCCATCGTCACCGTCATGGAGCAGGCTGCCCGCAAAGCGGGCCGCACGCTCGTGCGCGACTTCGGCGAAGTCGAGAACCTGCAGGTCTCGCTCAAGGGCCCCGCGAATTTCGTCTCCGCCGCCGACCGGCGCGCGGAGGACATCCTGCACGCCGAGCTCTCGAAGGCGCGCAAGGATTTCAGCTTTCTGATGGAAGAGCGCGGCGAAGTCGCCGGCAAGGACTCCTCGAACGTCTGGGTCGTCGATCCGCTCGACGGCACCACGAATTTTCTGCACGGCATCCCGTTGTTCGCGATTTCGATCGCGCATGTGAAGGACGGCGAGCCGCAGGCCGGGCTCGTATACAATCCCGTCACCGACGAACTCTTTGTCGCCGAGCGCGGCAAGGGTGCGTTCCTGCACAATCGCCGCCTGCGCGTCGCCGCGCGCAAGACACTCGCCGACTGCGTCGTCACGTGCGGCATCCCGCATCGCGGACGCGGCGACCTCGCCCAGTTCCGCCGGGAACTGACCGTCGTGCAGGAGCAAGTCGCAGGCGTCCGCCGCACCGGTGCCGCCGCCCTCGACCTCGCCTGGGTGGCCGCCGGCCGTTTCGATGCGTTCTGGGAGCGCAATCTCTCGCCATGGGATATGGCAGCCGGCATGGTGCTGATCCGCGAGGCCGGCGGTTACGTTACTGACGCCGATGGCGGCGATAACATTCTCGACACGGGCTCGATCGTCGCCGGCAATGAGGATATCCAGCGCTCATTGCTCGCGCTGCTGAAGGCCGCCTGAGCCGCGCCGTTATTCTGCCTTTACCGCGCGGCATTCCCTTTCCGCCCCGCTGTGCCATATTCGGCAGGCGGAACATGACGAGGCCTCATGGCGCGCGACGACGAACATTTCGTCAAAGTTTCTTCGCCCCGGATCTTCCTGTTCCGGATGATCGTGTTTCTCGTGCTCGCCGCACTCCTGGCGGTTCTCCTGCACCGTCAGATCTGGTCCGCCTTCCTCGCCAATCCGGCGCTCAACGGCATCATTCTCGGCTCGCTCGCGGTCGGCATCCTGATGTCGATCCGACAGGTCATCCGTCTTTTCCCTGAAGTGCGCTGGGTCAACGGCTTCCGCCGCGGCGATCCGGGCCTGGCCGTGAATCGGCCGCCGGTTCTGCTCGCGCCGATGGCGACACTTCTTGGCGGCGACCGTGTCGGCCGCATGGCGATCTCCCAGACCACCATGCGCGGCATCCTCGACTCGATCGGCACGCGACTCGATGAATCGCGCGAGATCGCGCGTTACCTCACCGGCCTGCTGGTTTTCCTCGGCCTGCTCGGCACCTTCTGGGGCCTGCTTGAGACCATCGGCTCGATCGGCCAGGTGATCTCCTCGCTCGAGGGCGGCGCGGACTCCAGCCGGGTTTTTGAGGATTTGAAGTCGGGCCTTGCCGCCCCCCTGAGCGGCATGGGCATCGCGTTCTCCTCATCGCTCTTCGGCCTCGCCGGCTCGCTCGTGCTCGGCTTCCTTGATCTGCAGGCAGGCCAGGCGCAGAATCGGTTCTACACCGACC
>JAICQA010000276.1 GCA_025929595.1 Xanthobacteraceae bacterium | reverse complement strand
GTGTGGCGTTCAGGCGCGATGATAGGGGTGTCCCGAGAGAATCGTGATGGCCCGGTAAATCTGCTCTGCGAGCAAAATGCGGACAATCTGGTGCGGAAACGTGGCGGCGCCGTAGGAAATCGAGAATTCTGCCGCGGATTTCAGTTTCACATCGAGGCCGTCGGCGCCGCCGATCAGGAACACGACGCCGGGCGCGCCCTGATCGCGCAGGCCGGCGAGGCGGGTCGCAAAATCCTCGCTGCCAAGCGCCTTGCCGCCGGCATCGAGCAGGATGCGTTTGGAACCCTTGGGAAGTGCGGCTTCGAGCTTGCGCGCCTCGTCGGCCATGCGGTCCTGCGGGCGGCGGTCCTGGCTCTCGGCAACTTCGGAGATTTCGAGCGGGCCGAGGCTGACGGCCCGGCCGGCCGCGTTGGCGCGCTCGACATACCGGTCCAGCAATTCGCGCTCGGGCCCGGCCTTCAGCCGTCCGACGGCCGCGATCAGGAGCCGCATCGGCCGCTACACGTTCAGTCGGCCGCGGCGCGGGCGCGCGACCACATCTTCTCGATGTTGTAGAACTCGCGCACCTCGGGCCGGAAGACATGCACGATGACGTCGCCGGCGTCGATCAGCACCCAGTCGCAATGCGGCATGCCCTCGACGCGCACGCGGGCGTTGCCCGACTTTTCGAGCGCTTCGATGAGGTGCTCGGCAATGGACGCGACGTGCCGGTTGGAGGTGCCGGAGGCAACCACCATGAAATCGGCCAGCGATGTTTTGCCTTTGAGATCGATCGAGACCGCGTCGAGCGCCTTGCTGTCTTCGAGGCGGGCCAGGATCATGTTCAACGTCGCGTCCGGGCTCGGAAGTCCCGGCGGGACGGGTGCGGGCCGCTTGCGGGCCGCTACGTTCAATGTGGGCGACAGTGTTGTTTGCCTCTCTCGTTGCGGTCGTTTGGGCGCGCGCGACTCGCGGCGCTTCCTCGACGATATTGGCTTGCGGGGAATTGTTTCAACCCTCCCGGCGAGAACTCACGGCTTTTCTGATCGCCGTTGAGGACTGTGCAAGTTTGAGACCGTGCAGGAATGTCCAGACGGGCGGTTCCTTCGCGGCCAGGATCATCGCGTCGAATTCGGGCAGGCGGGATGCGGAAAGGGACTGCGCGGCGGGCGAGGCGAGCGCGCGGCTGGTCCAGCCGGCGCGGTCGATCACAGCGAATGGAACAAGGGCAGAGAGCTCGCGCCATCGCTTCCAGCGATGGAACTCGGCCAGAATGTCGGCGCCCATCAGGAAGAGAAAACGCACCGAGGGATAACATGCCCTGAGCCGTGTCACCGTATCGAAGGCGAATCGCGTCCCGAGTGTAGCCTCGATTCCTGTCACTTCGATGAACGGACTTTGTGCAACGGCCTCCGCCTGTGCGATCCGCTTCGCCAGTTCCGGCAGTTCCGCGTTGTCCTTGAGCGGGTTGCCGGGCGTCACCAGCCACCAGACGCGGTCGAGGCCGAGGCGGCGCAGCGCAAAGAGACTCGCTTCGCGATGCGCCTCATGGGCCGGATTGAAGCTGCCGCCCAAGAGCCCGATGCGCATGCCGGGCGAGGCAAGCGGGCGACTCACGGACGGGTCTGCCCCGTGCCGAGCACGCGGTACTTGAACGAGGTGAGCTGCTCGACGCCGACCGGGCCGCGCGCGTGCAGGCGGCCGGTCGCGATGCCGATCTCGGCGCCGAAGCCGAACTCGCCGCCGTCGGCGAACTGGGTCGAGGCGTTGTGCAGGACGATGGCGGAATCCACTTCGCTCAGGAATTTCGCGGCCGCCTTCGTGTCGGCGGTCACGATCGAGTCGGTGTGGTTGGTGCCGTAGCGGGCGATGTGATCGATCGCGGCGTCGAGACCGTCCACGACTCTCACCGACAGGATCGCGTCGAGATATTCGGTGGACCAATCCTGCTCGGTGGCAGCGACCACGCGCTTGTCGGCGGCGCGCGTCGCGTCATCGCCGCGGATTTCGCAGCCGGCCTCGATCAGCATCTCGACGAGCGACTTGAGGTGCGTTGCTGCCGCCGCGCGGTCGACGAGCAACGTCTCGGCCGCGCCGCAGACGCCGGTGCGGCGCATCTTGGCGTTCAGCACGATCTGCTTCGCCATCTCGAGATCGGCGGCGGAATGGACATAGACGTGGCAGATGCCTTCGAGATGCGCGAACACGGGCACGCGCGCCTCGGCCTCGACGCGGCCGACGAGGGCCTTGCCGCCGCGCGGCACGACGACGTCGATCGCGCCGCCGAGACCCGACAGCAGCTCGCCGACCGCGGCGCGGTCGCGCGTCGGCACGAGCTGGATCGCGTCGGCGGGCAGGCCCTGACTTTCAAGGCCCAGCGTCAGCGCGCGGTGGATCGCGCGCGAGGAACGGAAGCTCTCGGAGCCGCCGCGCAGGATCACGGCGTTGCCCGCCTTCACGCAGAGCGAACCGGCGTCGGCGGTGACATTCGGGCGGCTCTCGTAAATCACGGCGATCACGCCAATCGGTGTGCGCACGCGCTCGATCTTCAGCCCGTTCGGACGATCCCATGACGCCATCACGCTGCCGACCGGGTCGGGCAACGCGGCGACGACATCGACGCCGTCGGCCATTCCGGACACACGTTTCTGGTCGAGCGACAGGCGATCGCGGAATGCGTCGGTCAGTTTGTCCGAAGCGGTTGCGGCGATGTCCTCGGCATTGGCCCGCAGGATCGCGGAGGCGTTGTCGCGGATCGCCTGCGCCGCCGCCTTCAACGCCGCGGTCTTGCGCGCGGGTTCGGCGAGGGCGAGCGCGCGCGCGGCCACACGCGCGCGGCGGCCGAGATCCTGCATCTGGGCAGAGAGCCCGGCCGGATCGGATTCGGCGGTTCGTACGTTGGTTCGGGCGGCGTCCATGGCGGCCGTCATAGCACGACTCTAGCTGCGAGGCGTAAATGCGAATCGCGCTACGTTCCCGTCATCGCCGGGCTTGTCCCGGCGATCCCGCTTATCAGCGCACTGCCCTCACGAACGGGATCACCGGGTCTCGCGCCGCCTACCCGTTCGCCGCCATCGGCGCTCACGGGGCGACGCGGCCCGGTGATGACGTGCAGGCATGAGCGAAATCCGCATCGGGACGTCGGGCTGGCACTACGATTCCTGGCACGGGAAGTTCTACCCGCGCGACGTCCGCAAGAAGGACCTCCTGCGCTACTACGCGACCCGTTTCGACACGACGGAGCTGAACGCGCCGTTCTATCGCACGCCGACGCTGAAAGCGGTGCGCGCCTGGCGCGACGATACGCCGGCGCAGTTCCGCTTCGCCTGGAAGGCGTCGCGCTTCATCACGCACTGGAAACGCCTGTCGCCGAAGTCGAAGAGCAGCCTGCGGCTCCTCGAAGGGCGGCTGAAGCGGCTCGGCAAGAAAACCGGCCCGGTGCTGTTTCAATTGCCGGCGCGATTCAAGTGCAATGTCGAACGGCTCGCCGACTTCCTCAAGCTGTTGCCGAAGGGGCACCGCTACGTCTTCGAGTTTCGCGACGCGAGCTGGTACTGCGAGGAAATCTATAAAGTGCTGCGCAAGCGCAATGTCGCGTTGTGCATTTCCGATCATGCAGACGCGCCGGCGCCGTGGGAGACGACCGCGCGGCATGTTTATGTGCGCGGCCACGGGCCGACCGGCCGGTACAAGGGCCGCTATTCCGTGAAAACGCTGAAGCAGTGGGCGCGTCACATCCGGCGCTGCGTGAAAGAGCGCCGCCGCGTCTATTGCTATTTCGACAACGACCAGAAGAGTGCTGCACCCGCCGACGCGGAGCGGCTGATGAAGCTCCTGCGCATCAAGGCGCGCACTCAGCGCTCGGCGAAATCGGCGAGCACCAGATCGTCGCGATGAATCATCTCGGCGCGGCCGCTGAAGCCGAGGATGGCCTCGATCTTCTCGCTGTTCTGGCCGACGAGGCGCTCGGCGTCCTCGCGGTCGTAGGCGACGAGGC
>JAICQA010000221.1 GCA_025929595.1 Xanthobacteraceae bacterium | reverse complement strand
GCGTGCCGAGGCGCTCGGGCCCGCGCTTCTGAAAGACCATCGCTTCTTCATCGCGCATGGCGGCTATGGTTCGGTCGCGCGCAAGCGCAATTCGGTCGTGCACGGAGTGCTGTGGCGGATCGCGGCGCGCGACCTGATCGCCCTCGACACCTTTGAGTCGATTGGCGACGGGCTCTATCAGCACGCGCTCCTGCCGGTGCATTGGGACAACAAGCTCTGAAGGCGCTGGTCTATGTTGCGAATGACGCGCGGCCGGGCCGGCCGCGGCCTCAGTATCGCGATCTCGTGCTGTCGGCCGCGCGCGACTGGTCGCTGCCCACGGACTATGTGCAGTCGGTGGACAAGGAGATGTTCCTGCTATGAGCGCGCGACGCGTCGTCCGCATGATCGTGAAGGGCCGGGTGCAGGGCGTCGGCTTCCGCGCTTTTGTGGAGGATGAGGCGAACCTGCTGGCGCTCGACGGCTGGGTGCGCAACCGGCGCGACGGAACCGTGGAAGCGCTGGTTGCCGGTCCGGTGAGTGAGGTGGAGGCGCTGATCGCCGCCGCGCGGCGCGGTCCGCCGGCCTCGCGCGTCGAGGCGGTCAATGTCGAGAACGCCGACGCCATCGAGCTTTTGGGCCGCTCCGGCTTCGGCACATTGCCGACCGCTTAAGCAATTTCCTTCAGGGAATTTTCCGCTTTCTCCGTCAGCATCCCCTGAAAAGCCGGGCGGCATGACTGTCCGGCGTACGGGCAGGGCGGATGTCGAAGCGCGCGCGGGAACAAGGGCCGCGATCGGACGTTGCGGATAGGGAAGCCGCGAGTATGTCCGTGACCGAGCCACTTCAGCCACCCCAGGAACAGAAGCGTCAGCCGGGTCGCGAAAGCGAGATGCGCCCGCGGCCGGAATATGCGCCGCTGGTCGCCGGCTCCGGCCGGTTGCGTGACAAGGTGGCGGTCATTACCGGCGGGGACAGCGGCATCGGCCGCGCCGTTGCAATCGCCATGGCGCGCGAAGGCGCCGACATCGCGATCCTTTATCTCGAAGAACATAAGGACGCCGAAGAAACCGCGCGTCTCGTCGAGGAAGAAGGAGCGAGCGCGATCAAGATCGCGGGCGACGTGGGCGACGAGGAATTCTGCCGCAAGGCGATCGAGCAGGTGCTCGACGAATATGGCCAGATCGACATTCTTGTGAACAATGCTGCCGAGCAGCACGAGACGGACGATCTTTCGAAGATCGAGTCGAAGCAAATCGAGCGCACTTTCCGCACCAACATCTACAGTTGCTTCTACATGACCAAGTTCGCACTGCCGCACATGAAACGCGGGGCGAGCATCATCAATACCGCGTCGATTGTCGCCTATCGCGGCCACAAGACGCTGCTCGACTATGCGGCGACCAAGGGCGCGATCGTGGCGTTCACCCGCTCGGTGTCGCTGGCACTGACCGACAAAGGCATCCGGGTGAACGCGGTCGCGCCGGGTCCGATCTGGACGCCGCTCATTCCGGCGTCGTTCGACGCCGAGAAGGTGGCGCAGCACGGTTCGAGCACGGAGATGGAGCGCGCCGGGCAGCCGAATGAAGTGGCGCCCTCCTATGTGTTTCTGGCGAGCCCCGAGGCCAGCTACATCAGCGGGCAGGTGCTGCATGTGAACGGCGGAGTCGTGCTCAACTCCTGAGGCAGGCGAATGGCACGCAAATCGAAACGCGCGGCGGGAAAGAAGTCCAAAGCCAGGAAGCGCGCGGCCAAGGGCGCCAGATCCCGCCGGGCAAAACCGAAGGCAAAAACAAAAAAGAGGGCGAAACGCCCGCAAGGAAGGAGGGAGCGTTCCGTGAGTGCGCCGGTATCATCCCCACGCAATATGAGCGAGCCGATCCCGACGCAGCCCGCCGGGCGCATCGGCATGCGTCGGCCCTCCAATAAACCGAAAATGCCAGGACCGAAGATGCCGCGCGAACTTGCGCAGGCTGAGCCCGATGCGCGTTTCGGCGATGCACGGGAGCCCGAAGCCAATGCGCGCGAGCATCCTGATGGGTCGATGCCCCCGATGGAGCGCAAGGCGGGCTACAAGAACACCGACGAGGGATTCTAGAGGCCGCCGGTGGTAGCGCGGCGCGAGATGAGCGCGGGCACCGGCGAATTCGAGACCGATATTCCCGCACGGCTCGACCGTTTGCCGTGGGGCCGCTTTCACACGCTCGTCGTCGCCGCGCTCGGCATCACCTGGATTCTGGATGGGCTTGAAGTGACGCTCGCGGGCGCGCTGGCTGGCGCGTTGCGTGACAGCCCCGCTTTGCGGCTGACCAGCGTCGAGGTGGGACTTGCCGGCAGCACTTACATCGCAGGCGCGGTGCTGGGCGCGCTGTTTTTCGGCTGGCTCACCGACCGGCTTGGCCGCAAGACACTCTTTTTCGTCACGGTCGCGGTTTATGCGACGGCGACCGTGGCGACCGCGTTCTCGTGGAATTTTCTGAGCTTCGCGCTCTTTCGCTTCCTGACGGGCGCGGGGATCGGCGGGGAATATGCGGCGATCAACTCGACCATTCAGGAACTGATCCCCGCGCGCGTGCGCGGCTGGACCGATCTCGTGATCAACGGGAGTTTCTGGATCGGCGCCGCCATCGGGGCGGGGGCTTCGATCATCCTGCTCGATCCGGCCATCATCGATCCGGAGCTTGGCTGGCGGCTTGCGTTCTTCATCGGCGGCGTGCTCGGCGTTTTCATCTTTCTCATGCGGTTCTGGCTGCCCGAAAGCCCGCGCTGGCTGATCACGCATGGCCGTCCCGAGCAGGCAGAGGAGATCGTCGCCGGGATTGAAGCCAAGATGCGACGCGAAGGTCACGAGCTGCCGCCTGCTGGTGGACCACGTATCCGGATGCGGGCGCGGCGCTACACGCCGCTTGGTGAGGTCGCGCGGCATCTGTTCCGCGCACAGACGCAACGCACGATGGTCGGACTCGCGCTCATGGGCGCACAGGCGTTTTTCTACAACGCGATATTCTTCACCTATGCGCTTGTGCTGACCGACTTCTACGGAATCCCGGGCCATCAGGTCGGCTGGTACATCCTGCCGTTTGCCGCGGGAAACTTCCTCGGTCCCGTTTTTCTCGGCCGCTTCTTCGATACGATCGGCCGCCGGCCGATGATCGTGTTCACCTATCTCATGTCGGGCGTGCTGCTCGCGGCGACCGGTTATCTCTTTTCGCAGGAGATTCTGTCGGCGGAGGCACAGACCTTCGCATGGATGGTGATCTTCTTTTTTGCGTCGGCGGCGGCGAGTTCCGCCTATCTCACCGTGAGCGAGACATTTCCGCTCGAGCTGCGGGCGCTGGCGATCGCGTTCTTCTATGCCGTCGGCACCGGCGTCGGCGGCATATTCGGGCCGTGGCTGTTCGGCGTGCTGATCGATACCGGCTCGCGCGCCAGCCTGTTCGGCGGATACCTACTCGGCGCGGCACTGATGATCGCGGCGGCCGGCGTGATGTGGCGCTGGGGCATTGCCGCCGAACGCCGTCCGCTGGAAGCGGTGGCTCGTCCGCTCGGCGCTATCGAGTGAAGAGCCTGTCGAAGTTCGCGCGAAGAGCTGCGTCCACGTCCGCCATTGAGGCCGTCACGCCGAGATCGCGCAGGCTCGTCACGCCCTGACGCGGGTCGGCGACGCCGCAGGCGATGATGCCGTCATAGTGGGTGAGGTCCGGCGCGACGTTGAGCGAGATGCCGTGCAGCGTGACCCATTTCTTCACGCGTACGCCGATGGCGGCGATCTTGTCCTCGCGACCTGCGCCGAGGGAGGGCCGCCGCACCCAGACGCCGACACGGTCCTCGCGCCGTTCGCCCTGCACGCCGAAATCGGAGAGCGTGCCGATGATCCATTCCTCGAGCGCGGCCACATAGCGGCGCAGGTCCTGTCCGCGCTGGCGTAGATCGAGCATGAGATAAGCCACGCGCTGTCCGGGCCCGTGATAGGTGAGGCGGCCGCCGCGGCCGGTCTCGAACAGCGGAAAGCGGGTCGTGCCCGCGAGGTCATCGGTGCGCGTGCCGGTGCCGCTGGTGAAGAGCGGCGGATGCTCAAGCAGCCACACGAGCTCCGGCGCTTCGCCCGCGATGATCGCAGCGACGCGGCGCTCCATCTCGGCCAGTGCCTCTTCGTAGGGCACATGCCCGGTGCTCACGCGCCATTCAACGGGCGCGAGGTTTGCGGGCGCGGCCAGCGGCGGTTCGAGGATGCGCGCGGTGGTCATTGCCGCCTATATAGCGCGCCGGACGCGTATCGGCTAAGGCTCGCGAACAGCAGGAGAAGGCGAATGGAGCTCGGCCTTACAGGCAGAACGGCGCTCGTCACCGGCGCTTCCAAAGGGATCGGCCGGGCCATCGCCGAGGGCCTCGCGGCCGAGGGCGTGCATCTGCATCTCGCGGCGCGCACCAGGGCGGACCTCGACGCCACGGCGGACGCGATCCGCGCCCGGTGGAACGTCAATGTCACGGTCCATTCTGCCGATCTCAGCGACGGCGATACCTGCCGCCAGCTTGCGGCAAGCGTCGGCGACACCGACATCCTGATGAATAACGCGGGCGCGATCCCCGGCGGGGACATCCTGGCGATCGATGAGGCACGCTGGCGCGAGGCGTGGGACCTGAAAGTGTTCGGCTATATCAATCTCGCGCGCGCGGTTTATCCGGCGATGAAGGCGCGCGGCGGCGGTGTGATCGTCAATATCATCGGGCTCGGCGGCGAGACGATGGACGGCGGCTATATTGCGGGTGCGGCAGGCAACGCCTCGCTCATGGCGTTCAGCCGCGCGCTCGGCTCGAAGGCGTTTGACGAAAAGGTGCGGGTGGTCGGCATCAATCCCGGCATGGTGGCGACCGGGCGCATGCGCACGCTGTTTGAGACGCGCGCGGAGCGCGAGTTTGGCGACCGCTCGCGCTGGC
>JAICQA010000380.1 GCA_025929595.1 Xanthobacteraceae bacterium | reverse complement strand
CGCGCACCGCCAGCGGCGTCGTTCGCACGCTGATTTGGAACAACCGTGCCGTCGGCGCGCACGGTCACGGTGCGGACACGTCGCGGCTCAGTGGAAAAGTTGGCAGGCGCGGTCGAGGGCCCGGGCGCGGCTTGCGCCGGAGCCGACTGTGCCGGGGCCGGAGAGAACTGCGGCGCGGCCGCCGTCACCGTGCCGGACGGAATCCGGTCCGCCGTGCCGCTTTGAGCAATCCGGCTCTGGTCGATCGGCGGCTCTTCGCGTGAAACAATGCGTTCATTGTTGCGAGCCGGCTCGCCGCCCACACGATCCTGAACGCGCTTGCCGTCGGCGGCCTGCGCGCTCTTCGGCACCATCTTGGTCGGCCCGGATTCCGGGCTGATGACTTTCGCGGGCGCGGCGGCGATGTCCGTTCCGAACAGCGCGCGATAGGCAAAGAGACCGCTTGTGCCGACGATGATCGCGGCCACCGCGGCCACGCCCACCAGCATCCAGCCTTTCAGGCGGCGGCGCGGCGCTTCGTCGTAGAACTCGTCTCCGTGCGCCGGAAGATACGCATCGTCGTCATATTCCGGATCGTAATTTTCCGCAGCGTACTCGCCGTAGCCATCGTCATCCATGTCATCGCGTCGCGCCGCACGCGAATCCCGCGGCGAACGCGGCTGCGGTTCGTAGTCCAGGTCGGTGTCGTCAGCGTTGACGCGCGAGGCAGGCGCCGCCGTGCGCGGCAGCGGACGCGCCGCGGGCGCACGGGACGAAGCTGCCGGCATCTCGCCGGCGGGCTGCGGCCGGCCACCGCCGTAGGAATAGGTGCTGCGGGCATCCGCCTGCGGACGGCCGTCAAAATTGATCTCGTGCGTATCCTCGTCATGCGCGTCCGCCGTCCGGGCGGACGGCGCCGTGCGACGGCGCTCGGCTGCTCGCCCATCGTGCTGGCGCGTGTCGCGCGTTTGCGGGCGGCGCTGGGCGCCCGCGTGACCGCCGGAACGGCCATCAGCGGGACGATGCGCGACGAAATCGGCGAATGGATCTTCCTGGCCGATCAGGCGGGCCAGTTCCGCGAGCGGGTCTTCGGTGCGGCGCACGCGCGCTCCGGCAGGTTGAGCTTGTGGAATACCGTGGGCTCGAGGCGCCCGAAATCTACTGTCGTCGGTCATTGATTTGGACCACTCTCCGACGAACGCCGCGTCGTCAACATCCCCTCGGCGTTATCGCATTTCCTCAGGCGCACCCACCCCGAGGATCGCAAGGCCGGAAGCTATCACCGCCGCCAAGCCATAGACCAGCCCGGCTCGGGCCATGGTTAAACTTGGATCATCCCGGATAATAAAGCGTAAATGTGGCAAGTCGTTACCCCGATTCCAGTGCGCGTGGAACTCGCTCGCCAGGTCGTGGAGATAGAACGCGATCCGGTGCGGCTCATGGGCGGTCGCCGCGGCTTCCACCAGCCGGGGCCACTCCGCCATCCGCTTCACCATCCGTAACTCGCCCTCATCGGTGAGCCGGTCGAACGGCGCCAGCGCAAGCGCGTCGGCAGACAGGTCGATACCGGGCATCTGCTCACTGATGTTCCGCAGCACCGACTTCGCGCGCGCGTGCGCGTACTGGACGTAAAAGACCGGATTCTCTTTCGACTGCTCGATGACTTTCGCGAGGTCGAAGTCGAGCGTCGCGTCGTTTTTGCGAAACAGCATCATGAAGCGGACGGGGTCGGAACCGACTTCATCCACAACTTCTCGCAGGGTGACGAAATCGCCCGCACGCTTCGACATCTTCACGGGTTCCCCGGCGCGCAGGAGGCGCACGAGCTGGCAGAGCTTCACGTCGAGCTCGACCTTGCCGCCGCCGAGGGCGGCAACGGCCGCCGCCATGCGCTTCACATAGCCGCCGTGGTCGGCGCCCCAGACGTCGATCAATGTCCGGAAGCCGCGCTCGATCTTGTCACGGTGATAGGCGATGTCGGCGGCGAAATAGGTGTAGCTGCCGTCCGACTTCATCAGTGGGCGATCGACGTCGTCGCCGAAATCGGTGGCGCGGAAGAGAGTCTGCTCGCGGTCTTCCCAGTCTTCGACCGGCGCGCCCTTCGGAGGCGGCAGCCGGCCCTCGTAGATGTGGCCGGCCTTGCGGAGCGCCTCGATGGCGGCGGCGACCTTGTCTTCCGGGCCGCCGGTGAGCGAGCGCTCGGAGAAGAAATGCTCGTGACGGATCGCGAGCCGCGCGAGGTCGTCGCGGATCATCTTCATCATCGCGTCGATGGCGGCCGAGCGCACGACGGGGAGCCAATCGGATTCCGGTTTCTGCAACAGCGCGCGGCCGTGCTGCTCGGCGAGCGCCTTGCCGACGGGGATCAGGTAGTCGCCAGGATAGAGCCCTTCGGGTATCGCGCCGATATCGTCGCCGAGCGCTTCGCGATAGCGCAGAAACGCCGAGCGCGCGAGCACGTCGACCTGCGCGCCGGCGTCGTTGATGTAGTACTCGCGCGTGACGCCGTAACCGGCGAAGCTCAGGAGCGCGGCCAGCGCGTCACCGAAGACCGCGCCGCGCCCGT
>JAICQA010000280.1 GCA_025929595.1 Xanthobacteraceae bacterium | reverse complement strand
TGCTGCAGCTCTTCGGCAATCGCGAGTAACAGCAGGCGAGACGAAAAAACGAAGGGCCCCGGCGCAAGCCGGGGCCTTTTGCTTTCTGCGCTCCGTCAGCTGTTCCACCGCTCATTCCCGCGCAGCGGGAATCCAGTGTTGCTCACTGGGTCCCCGCCTCCGCGGGGACGACCGGATTGAGCAATTTCAATTCACCACCCGCAGGGGCTCAAGCGTGCGCAGCACGCGCTCGAGGTCATGCCCGCGCTTCAGCACGCGCCCCGACGCAGCGACGACCGCAAACGCGCCCTGGCGGCGCGTGAGCGCCGGATCCTTGACGATGCGGTACAGGGGCATTTCGGCGGCGCGTCGGAACACGGCGAACACGGCACGGTCCTTCAGGAACTGGATTGCATAGTCGCGCCATTCGCCGGCAGCGACCTTGCGTCCATAGAGATTCAGGATTCGGTCGAGCTCGCGCCGCTCGAAGGTGACCCGGCTCGGCGCTTGGGGGCGGCCGCTGCGCCCACGGCCGCCCGGGAACGCTATCGGATCGAGATCGCTCAATGGCGCCTCCCTGTGGATAATTTTTCCGAGCCAATGATCGCGCCGCTTCCGATTCCCCGCAACCCCTGAAGATTCAAGGGCCCACTGTTGCGGGCGCAACACGCTCAAAATAAAAATCTTATTCTCGCCCGATTTCAGCCAAGGCCGCGCCCAAGGCGGCAGGCAACTTGCATTCTCGTAGCCTCCGGGTCGGCCCGCGTGAAGTGCCGGTTTATCCCAGCCCCCCAGCCCCCCGGGCTTTCGTGGGCCGACCCTTTTCTCCACATCGTTTGCATGACCGGGCCGGTATCAACCGGCCCATTTTTTTTTTGCGCGAAGTCGTGCGGAAAATTCAGCGCAGCGGCAGCATGGCCGCGCCACGGATCGCGCCGGGCGCCTCGACCGAACCGTTCTGAACGACGACGACGACCGTGTCGGCGCCGCCCTGCGTGAGCTCGGCGATCGCATGCGATTTCTTCACCGCCACGCCGTTCCAGTCGGCGAGCCGCGTCCAGCCGCGGACGACATTGTGATAGGTGATGCTCTTGCCGCGGTTCTCGCCACGCTCGATCGTCACCGGCGACTTGCTCAGAACCGAGATGATCCAGATCGAAGCGTTCGGTCCGTTGCCCGCGCCAACCTCGATTTCGACATTGTCCGTGTTGCGCTTCAGCGCGACCGGAATGACGAGCAGATCCTGCCGTTCGGTCTCGCCGACGGCGCGCTCAATCGCCGAGCGCTTGTTGCCGATCGCCTCGGTGACGCCGTTCATCACCATTTGCGGCGTGTAAACGTTGCGGTCGCCCCGATGGTTGGCATAGCCCTTCTGGCGCATCGAATGCGCGTGCAATGCCAGAGTGTCGCGCCAGCCGAGATAGTCCCAGTAGTCGACCGAGAGACTGAGTGCGATGTAGCGTGGATCGGCGGCGAGCTCGCCGAGCAGCTTGTCGGCTTTCGGGCAGGACGAGCACCCCTGGCTTGTGAACAACTCAATCACCGTCTTGCCCGAGCGAGCTTCGCCTGCGGCGGCCGTCACCGGCCCGGCCACGACGGCCAGTGCGGCGAACAGCGACAGCAGGCGCGCGGCGACACTCATGCGCTACTCCGGGGGCCCCGTGAACGAATAGGCCCGCGCCGCAGCGCAGGCCAAGTCAATTCGCGGTGAGACGACGCCCCACGCCGATCAAGAAGCAGTGCGCTCCGGTCAGGCCGCAAGGTGGCGCAGCACATAGGAGAGGATGCCGCCGTTCTTGAAGTATTCGAGTTCATCGAGCGTCTCGATGCGGCAGGCGAGCGAGACCTTCTTCACGGTTCCGTCAGCGAATGTGATCTCCGCCGTCAGCGACTGGCGCGGCTTGAGCGGGCCCGAGAGACCGCGAATGGTCACGACTTCGTTGCCCTTCAGGCCAAGCGTCTGCCACGACGTGCCGTTCTCGAAGGTGAGCGGCACGATGCCCATGCCCACGAGGTTCGAGCGGTGAATGCGCTCGAAGCTCTGGGCGATCACGGCGCGGATGCCGAGGAGCTTGGTGCCTTTCGCGGCCCAGTCGCGCGAGGAGCCGGTGCCGTATTCCTTGCCCGCGAAGACAACGAGCGGCACCTTCTCGGCCTTGTAGCGCATGGCCGCGTCATAGATCGGCAGCTTCTCGCCGGACGGGTAATGCACCGTCACGCCGCCTTCGACGCCCGGCACCATCTGGTTCTTGATGCGGATATTGGCAAAGGTGCCGCGCATCATCACTTCGTGATTGCCGCGGCGCGTGCCGTACTGGTTGAAGTCCAGAACTTTCACGCCGTGATCGACAAGATACTTGCCGGCGGGCGACGCCGCCTTGATCGAACCCGCGGGCGAGATGTGATCGGTGGTGATGGAGTCAAGGAAGAGTCCAAGCACGCGCGCGTTCACAACGTCGGCGATCGGCTCGGGCTGCTTGCCCATGCGCACGAAGTAGGGCGGGTTTTGCACGTAGGTCGACTTCGGATCCCAGGCGTAGGTCTCGCCCTTCGGCACCTTGATCTTCTGCCAGAGTTTGTCGCCCTTGAAGACGTTGCCATACTTCTTCTGGAACAGCTTCTTGGAGATCGACTTGCGGATGAAGCGCGCGATCTCCTTCGAGGACGGCCAGATATCCTTGAGAAACACCTTGCGGCCGCTCGCGCTCTTGCCGATCGGCTCTGTCGCGAGATCGATCTGCATCGAGCCCGCGATCGCATAGGCGACCACGAGCGGCGGCGAGGCGAGATAGTTCGCGCGCACATCGGGGTTCACGCGGCCTTCGAAGTTGCGGTTGCCGGAAAGAACGGCCGCCGCGACGATGTCGTTCTCCTGCACCGACTTCGAGATCGGTTCCGGCAGCGGACCGGAATTGCCGATGCAGGTCGTGCAGCCGTAGCCGACGAGGTTGAAGCCCATGGCGTCCAGATCCTTCTGGAGGCCGGACTTCTTCAGATATTCGCCGACGACCTGCGAGCCGGGCGCGAGCGAGGTCTTCACCCAGGGCTTCACCTTGAGCCCCTTCTTGCGCGCGTTGCGCGCGAGCAGGCCCGCGCCGATCATCACGCTCGGATTCGAGGTGTTGGTGCAGGAGGTGATGGCGGCAATCACCACGTCGCCGTGTCCGAGATCGTGCTTCTTGCCCTTCACCTTGAAGCGCTTGTCGGCTTCCGCGCTCTTGCGGAATTCCTTGTCGAGCGCGTCGAGGAAACCCGCCTTCACGCCGGAGAGCGCGACGCGATCCTGCGGACGCTTCGGACCTGCGAGCGAGGGCTCCACATCCTTGAGGTCGAGCGAGAGCGTGTCGGTGAAGACCGGATCGGGCGTCGCCGAGGTGCGGAAGAGGCCCTGCGCCTTCGCGTATTGCTCCACGAGCTTCACCTGCTCTGGAGCGCGACCGGTGTCGGCGAGATAGCGCAGCGTTTCTTCGTCGACGGGGAAGAAGCCGCAGGTCGCGCCATATTCCGGCGCCATGTTGCCGATCGTCGCGCGGTCCTCGAGCGAGAGCGCGCCGACGCCCTGGCCGAAGAATTCGACGAACTTGCCGACGACACCGTGCTTGCGCAGCATTTCGGTGACGGTGAGGACGAGGTCGGTCGCGGTGACCCCTTCGCGCAGCTTGCCGGTCATGCGGAAGCCGACGACTTCCGGGATCAGCATGGAGATCGGCTGGCCGAGCATCGCGGCTTCGGCCTCGATGCCGCCGACGCCCCAGCCGAGCACGGAGAGGCCGTTCACCATCGTGGTGTGGCTGTCGGTGCCGACAAGCGTGTCGGGATAAACGGTTTCGATTTCGCCGGCCTTGGTCTTTTCCTTGCGGCGCCAGACGGTCTGCGAAAGATATTCCAGGTTGACCTGGTG
>JAICQA010000012.1 GCA_025929595.1 Xanthobacteraceae bacterium | reverse complement strand
TCACCTACACCTGGATCGATCCGCGCATCGACTTCGAGGCGCGGGAGGCGTGACCATGCTCGCGGGTAAATCGCTGCTGTTTTTTGTTTACTTCGAAGCACGGGAGGCGTGATGGACGCTCCCGCTCCGCGCCCATCCGACGACGCCGTGGCGGTGACGCCCGGCCGCGGTGCGGTGCCCGTCGAACCCGGACGTTTCACGCTGTCACCGATCAACCGGCGGCGCTGGCAGAATTTCCGGGCGAACAAGCGCGGCTGGTGGTCGTTCTGGATTTTCATGGTCCTGTTCATCCTCAGCCTTGGCGCCGAATTCATCGCGAACGACAAACCCTTCTTCATCTCGCATGACGGTCGCTGGTACTTCCCCGCCTTCCAGACCTATTCGGAAACGGCGTTCGGCGGCGATTTCGAAACGGAGGCCGATTACCGCGATCCATTCCTCAAGGATCTGATCGCGGAGAAGGGCGGCTTCATGATCTGGCCGCCGATCCGGTACAGCTACAATACGCACAATCTCGACCTGCCGACGCCCGCGCCTTCGCCGCCGACATGGATGCTGACGGAGGAGCAGTGCAAACCCGTCGTGGAGCGCAAGGGCCTCACCGGCTGCCGCGACCTTGAATATAACTGGCTCGGCACCGACGACCAGGGACGCGACGTGGTCGCGCGGCTCATCTACGGCTTCCGAATATCGGTGCTGTTCGGACTGACGCTCAGCGTGATCTCGTCGGTGATCGGCGTCGCGGCCGGCGCCGTGCAGGGCTATTTCGGCGGGTGGACGGACCTCCTGTTCCAGCGCTTTATCGAAATCTGGACGGCGATCCCTTCGCTTTATCTGTTGCTGATTATTTCGTCCGTGCTGGTGCCGAGCTTCTTCGTGCTGCTGGGAATCCTGCTCCTGTTCTCATGGGTCGCGCTCGTCGGCCTCGTGCGCGCGGAATTCCTGCGCGCACGCAACTTCGAATATGTGCAGGCCGCGCGCGCGCTCGGCGTCTCGAACACCGTGCTGATGTTCCGCCACCTCCTGCCGAACGCCATGGTCGCGACGCTCACCTTCCTGCCCTTCATTCTCTCAGGCTCGGTGATGACGCTGACCGCCCTCGACTTCCTCGGCTTCGGCCTGCCGCCTGGCTCGCCGTCGCTCGGCGAGATGCTGGCGCAGGGCAAGGCCAATGTGCAGGCGCCGTGGCTCGGTCTTACCGGCTTCTTCACGCTCGCGATCCTGCTCTCGCTCCTGATCTTCATCGGGGAGGCAGTGCGCGACGCCTTCGACCCGCGGAAAACATTTGCCTAATGCGTATATTTACGCACTTGACGTATGTTTTATAATGCAATATGCGTAGTTCATGGATAAGGTCGCTGACATCATCGATGTATGGCCATCCGTCGCCGAATTCGGCCGCGACCTTGGCGTGCCTTACACAACCGCTTTCTCCTGGAAGGACAGAGGCGCGATTCCGGGAGAGCACTGGCTTGCGATTGTTCGGGCAGCCAGACACCGGGGCCATCCGGAGATCTCGGTCGACCTCCTTGCGCGACTCCACGCCCGCGAGCCGATTCCAGCCGAGCCGGCCGGATTTGCGGAAGCAAGAACCGGAATGTCCACGCCGGGTAAAGCTGAGGCAGCGAAGAACGGAACAGGGCACTTCACGCGCTTCAAACATCTCCGCCGGGACCACTACAAGTCCGCCGAGGAGATTGAAGAATACATTCGTGCGTTGCGAGATGAGTGGTCGCATCGGTGAAAGGCGACCGCATTTACCTGGACGCCAACGTCTTCATCTCGGCGTATGAGAGCCGCGGACCGCGCTCCGACAGCGCCTGGACCATCCTGGAGGCCGTCGAAAAGGAGGAGTTCTCGGCGGTCAGCAGCGAGTTGACCCTCGCCGAAATCCTGGTCGGCCCGATCAGGGACGGAGATGACAAGCTCGCGAGCCGCTATCATGAGATGTTCCAGTCCGGTGAACATTTTCTGGTTGCGCCGGTTGAACGAGACGTCCTGATCGAAGCAGCGGCCTTGCGAGGGATCGTGGGATCGCTGAGATTGCCGGATGCCATTCATGTCGCCACGGCTCGATTGCAGGAGTGCAAATTTGTCGTCAGTGACGACCGGCGGCTGCCGACTGCGCCTGGTCTCGTCTTGGTTCGCCTCGATAGAGACGCGCTGCGGAACATGAGAGATCGAAAGCCATGAGCGACGCTCTTCTTGAAGTAAAGGACCTCTCCGTCGCCTTCCGGCAGGCGGGGCGCGAGACGCTCGCGGTCGACCGCATCTCGTTCGACATCAAACCGCGCGAGACCGTCGCGCTCGTGGGCGAGTCGGGCTCGGGCAAGTCGGTGACGGCGCTCTCGATATTGAAGCTCCTGCCCTACCCCGCGGCGAGCCATCCGTCGGGGCGCGTTCTTTTCAAGGGCCAAGACCTCCTCGCCATGCCGGAGCCCGGCATTCGTCAGGTGCGCGGCAACGACATCACCATGGTGTTCCAGGAGCCGATGACCTCGCTCAACCCGCTGCACACGATCGAACGGCAGATCGCCGAGGTGCTCGGAATCCATCACGGTCTGAGCGGCGGAGCGGCGACAAAGCGCGTGATCGAACTTCTGTCGGAAGTCGGCATCCCGGAGCCCGAGACGCGCATCCATGCCTATCCGCACCAGCTTTCCGGCGGACAGCGGCAACGCGTGATGATCGCGCTTGCGCTCGCGAACGAGCCGGAGCTGTTCATCGCGGACGAACCGACGACCGCGCTCGACGTGACGGTACAGGCGCAAATCCTCAAGCTGCTGAAGGACTTGAAGGCACGCCGGGGCATGGCGATGCTGTTCATCACCCATGACCTCGGTATCGTGCGGAAGATCGCCGACCGCGTCTGCGTCATGCAGGGCGGCAAGATCGTCGAGAAAGGCACGCGCGACGAGATCTTCTCGGCCCCCAAGCACGCCTACACCCGCGCGCTGATCGCGGCCGAGCCAAAGGGCGAGCCCGCGACGCCCAAGCCCGACGCACCCGTCGTCGTGTCGGCGGATAACCTCAAGATCTGGTTTCCCATCCGGCGCGGCTTCCTGCGCCGCACGGTCGGCCATATCAAAGCGGTCGACGGCGTGTCGCTCGCCGTGCGCCGCGGCGAAACGCTTGGCGTCGTCGGCGAGTCGGGCTCGGGCAAGACGACGCTGGGCCTCGCGCTCCTGCGGCTGATTTCAAGCGACGGACCGATCGTCTTCATGGGCAAGCCGATCCAGGGACTGAAGTTCGGCGCCATGCGCCCGTTCCGGCGCGAGATGCAGGTCGTCTTCCAGGACCCCTACGGCTCGCTCAGCCCGCGCATGTCAATCGCCGACGTCGTCGGCGAGGGGCTGCGCGTGCATCACCCGAAACTTTCGGCAACCGAGCGCGAGGCGCGCGTGATCGCAGCACTCAAGGATGTTGGCCTCGATCCCGAAACGCGGCATCGTTATCCGCACGAATTCTCCGGCGGGCAGCGGCAGCGCATCGCAGTCGCGCGCGCAATGGTCCTCGAGCCCTCGTTCGTGGTGCTCGACGAGCCGACGAGTGCGCTCGACATGATGATCCAGGCGCAGATCGTCGACCTTCTGCGCGAACTGCAGGGCAAGCGCGACCTCACCTATATGTTCATCAGCCACGACCTCAAGGTGGTGGCAGCACTTGCGAGCCACGTGGTCGTCATGCGCAGCGGAAAAGTGGTCGAGCAGGGTCCCGCTTCGGAAGTCTTCGCGAAGCCGCAGTCGCCCTATACGAAGGCGCTGTTCGCCGCCGCCTTCTCGCTCGAAACCGCAGGCGAAGGCGCCGCCGCCACCTGACATGACGATCCTGCTCGCGATCTCCGGCTGGGACCCCGACGCCTGGCTGATGCGTTTCCGTGCGCTCGGCGGCGGGCGTGAAATTCGTCTCATTCCCGACATCGGCGACCCGGCGAAAATTGACTATGTCTGCGCGTGGAAGCCGCCGCGGGGGCTGCTCGCAGCGCTCCCGAACCTGCGCGCAATCTTCTCGCTCGGCGCCGGCGTCGACCATCTCCTGAGCGATCCGACGCTGCCCGATGTGCCGATTGTGCGCATCGCCGATCCCGATCTCACCATGCGGATGACGGAGTATGTCGTGCTGCATGTGCTGCTGCATCACCGGCGCTTCAAGCTCTACGACGCGAGCCAGCGCGCCCGGCGCTGGCGCGACGAGGGCGACCCGGCCGCGAGCGACGTGCGTGTCGGCATCATGGGACTCGGCGTGCTTGGGCAGGCCGCAGCCGCCGCACTCCGCGCACTCGGATTCCAACTCGCGGGCTGGACCCGGACGGCGAAGAGCAGGCCCGGCATCGAAACATTTGCGGGTGACGCAGGGCTGAAGCCGTTTCTGGCCCGCACCGACATTCTGGTGTGCCTGCTGCCGCTGACCGCCGACACGCGCGGAGTGTTGAATTATCAGCTATTTCAACAGCTTGCACGGAACGGAGCGCTCGGTGGCCCGGCGCTCATCAATGCCGGCCGCGGCGACTCGCAGATCGAGGCCGACATCCTGCGCGCACTCGACGACGGCACGCTCACCGGCGCCAGCCTCGACGTTTTTCAGCAGGAGCCCCTGCCCGCCGACAGTCCACTTTGGACGCATCCGAAGATTTTCATCACGCCGCACAACGCGGCGCAGAGCGATCCGAAGGCGCTCACCAAATATGTGCTGGCACAGGTCGAGCGCTTGGAGCGCGGCCTGGCGCTGGAGAATGTCGTGGATCGCAAGCGCGGCTACTGACCAGCTATTATTCTGAACAAGTTGCTCTGGATGCGCGGGTCAAGCCCGCGCATGAGGGAGAGATTGGTCCAGGCTCATAACGCCCCTCATGGCCGGGCTTGACCCGGCCATCCAGAACCTGGTCGCCGAACGGTTGTGACTTCGAGTCCTGAACCGCGTATCCGTTCAATCGCTTCATCAAGCGGCTCGTCCGCCACCGCCATGTGAAAGGCGTTGGCGTGCAGCAAGCGTCCGGGCGCCGACACGATTCCGATGTGCCTCTTCCAGCAGACGAGATCGCCCCGCCGAAGCGTCGCGGTATCGCCGCTGAATGGCACCGCACTTCCGAACGCGGCCTGCATGTCGCTGTCGCGCGGGCATTCGATACCCGCGGCTTGCAGCGCGACCTGCACAAGGCCCGAACAATCGAGTCCGAGACTCGACCGCCCGCCCCACAGATACGGCGTGCCTATGAAGCGCTCTGCGACCGCGACGAAATCCGACTCGTGCTCAGCGAGCGGTGCAAGATGACGGGCCGGAATGAAGCCGCCCGCTTCGCTTACCGCGAACTCGCCCTTGATGCGCGCGACGAAGACGCGGCTGCCGAGGGATAGCGAAGCCAATGGCGGCTGCTTGATGTCGGGGCTGCGGAACACCAGCGTGCGAAGTGCCGACACGCGATGGGTGGGCGGCGGCCCTTCGTCGCCCAGCTCGGAGGCCGGCAGCCAGCCGACATAGCCGTCGCGCTCGAGCTGGCCCCAACTCCAGCCCTCATCGTTTGTCTCATAGATGGTGACGCGCTCTCCGTGCAGCGCTTCGGTGTCGAGGGGCGCGTCGGGCTCCGGCCGCCGCCGCAACGGCGCGCTTGCTGAGACGACTCGTTTCGTCACGCCTTCGACAAAGCGCGCGGCCTCGACTTTGCCGCGCAGATGCGCCGCCGCAAGATCGGGCCGCGCCGGCGTAAGTCGCGGATCGAAAGTGCTCACAGCGGCAGGTCCTTCGCCTTCGCCATCAGCATGTCGCCGAGGCGCTCGACGAACAACGCGCCCTTCACCGTACGCTGCACGACAACGTTGCGCCGGTCGGCGTCGTCGCGCCGGCGCGACAGCAGTCCGATGCGCCCCATGGTGTCGAGGGCGCGCGTGATCACGGGCTTGGTCACGCCGAGCTTGGCCGCAAGGCCGCGCACCGTATGCGGCGGCGGCTCGAGATAAATCGTGAGCAGGATCGTGAGCTGGCGCGCGGACAGGTCCGGCTCGCCGTCGCGCACCATCGCGAAGGAAAGATCGTGCAGCAGCTTGAGCGCCTGGGACGGCCGAAACTCGACCAAGTCCGCCTCCGGAATTCGTTTCGGAGGCGTATTGTTCTATGCGACGCCGGAAGGCGCAAGGTCTTGTTGCTTGGTCGCATTTTCCACGGCGAACGGTTCCCGCTTCGCCTGAAAATGCTCTTAGCGATAGCGGTCTGTGAGCAACGCCATGAGCGCGCGGATCGTCTGCGCCTCGCCGCCTTCGGGACGGCCGGGCTTTGCGCTCGGGTTCCAGGCAAAGAGGTCGAGGTGCAGCCACAGCTTCGCGCGCTCGACAAAGCGGGCGAGGAACAGCGCCGCGACGATCGCACCCGCCAATGGCGCGGTGCCGACATTGTTGAAGTCGGCGATTTTGGAGTCCAGCATCGCCCGGTAAGGCTGCCATAAGGGCATCCGCCAGCTCGGATCGGCCTCGGACGCGGAGAAGCGCGCGAGTGTCTCGGCGAGCGCTTCGTCATCCGTGAAGGCCGCGGGCAGGTCGGGCCCGAGTGCCACGCGCGCAGCACCCGTCAGCGTCGCGAAATCGACGACCAGTTCGGGCGCCGATTCGTCGGCCAGCGACAACGCATCGGCGAGGATCAGACGCCCCTCGGCGTCGGTGTTGCCGATCTCGACGGTGTCGCCCTTGCGGCTCTTGAGCACATCGCCCGGACGGAAGGAGTCGCCGGAGATCGAGTTCTCAACCGCCGCGATCACAACATGGAGGCGGACGCGCAGCTTCGCCGCCATGATCATCTGCGCAAGGCCGAGCGCGTTCGCCGCACCGCCCATGTCCTTCTTCATCAGGAGCATGCCGGCGCTGGTCTTGATGTCGAGCCCGCCGGTGTCGAAGCAGACGCCCTTGCCGACCAGGGCAACGCGCGGATGGCTTTCCTCGCCCCACGTGAATTCGATCAGGCGCGGTTCGCGACTCGATGCACGGCCAACGGCGTGAACGAGCGGGAAGTTTTCCTTCAGCAGATCGCCGCCGACGATCGAATGAAATTTCGCGCCGAATCGATCGGCCACCGCCCGCGCCGCCGCTTCGATTTCCGCCGGTCCGCAATCGTTCGACGGCGTGTTGACGAGATCGCGAACAAGAAAAACGGCCTCTATGGCGCGAGTGAGTTCGGCGCCGTCAACACCTTCGGGCAAAACGAGCTTGATGTCCCTGGCCTCGCTCTTGCGGTAGCGCGTGAAGCGATAGAGACCGAGGGCGATTGCGAGCGCGGCGAGGCGCGCGTCATGCGGCTGTGCGGCGAAGCGCCAGCGGCCTGCCGGCAGAATGGTCGCGAGCTTGCCCGGAAGAAATGCATTCGCGCCGGCCTTGCCCGGCTTCTCAATCGCGAACAGCGCGCCCGATAGCGAACCGCCCGCGCCCGGCAGCAGCAGATGATTGCCCGCGTCCGGCTTGAAGCCCGCGCTGTCCGCAAAGGCGCGCTCGTGCGGCGCGAGACGCTCGCGTATCGCGAGCCAGGACTCGGAAGTCACAAACCAGATCGGGGCGGCGTCTTCTGTGCCGTGGGGAAGAAAGATCGGATGCAGCGGTTCGGTCACGGGCGGATTTTCCGGGCGATGCGCGCCAAGCGGCGTTCTTAACGCAACATTAGGGTTAATTCTCTATTGATAAAGCCGAATTCCGCGCCCGGGGTGCGTCATGATTTCCGTCCGACCGAACGCCGCCTTCACGCGATCAGGCGTTTCCCGCCTCGCGCTCGCCGCCGCATTGGCCGCGGTGCTCGGCGCCTGCGCGCAGCAGCCGCGGCCCGACGTGACCGGATCGATTCCGTCCGCGCCCGCGGGGATGAGCGAAAGTGCCTGGCGCAAGCAGGCCGAGTCCCTCGCCGACCGCTATCAAAAGGAGCCCGGCAATGTATCGGTCGCGATCGCGTACGCGCGAGCATTGCGGGAGACGGGACAACGATCGCAGGCTGCCGCCGTCCTGCAGCAAACGTCGATCCGAAACCCCAAGGACAAGACCGTGCTCGGCGCCTATGGGCGGGCGCTCGCCGACGCCGGCCGGTTCTCGGAGGCATTCGACATTCTCGGCAAGGCGCACACGCCGGACCAGCCCGACTGGCGCATCCTGAACGCACAGGGCGCGGTCCTCGACCAGCTCGGCCGCCACGCGGAGGCGCAGCGCTATTATCAGACGGCGCTCGGGATCGAACCGAACGATCCGTCGGTGCTTTCAAATCTCGGCCTCTCCTATGCGCTTTCGAAGAATCTCGACCGCGCCGAGGAAGCGCTGCGCAAGGCCGCGGCCGATCCGCGCGCGGAGCCGAAGGTGCGGCAGAATCTCGGCGTCGTGCTGGCGCTGCGGTCGAAGTTCGAGGAAGCCGAGCGCGTGACCTCGGGCGTCCTGCCGCCCGACCAGGCGCGCTCGAATGTCGCTTATGTGCGTGAGTTGATGCGCGAACCGGCAGCACCCTCGAAATCCAACAAACTTCAGAAGACCGCTTCGGCCGGCTGACGCGAGCCGCAGGCCCGCCGCGCCGATGAAGCGCGTGCGGCTATTGCCGGATGTCCATGACGCGGATCGCTGCCGGCCCGAGAATGACGATAAAGAGCACCGGCAGGAAGAACAGGATCATCGGCACGGTGAGCTTGGGCGGCAGGCCCGCCGCCTTCTTTTCCGCCTCGGCCATGCGCATGTCGCGGTTTTCCTGCGCCAGCACACGCAGCGCCTGGCCAAGCGGCGTGCCGTAGCGTTCGGCCTGGATCAGCGCGGTGCAAACCGCCCGCACGCCGTCAAGGTTGGTTCGCGTCGCGAGATTCTCGTAGGCGGTCTTGCGATCCTGCAAATAGGAGAGTTCGGCGGTGGTCAGGCCGAGCTCTTCCGCCAGCGGAACCGACTGCGAGGCGATTTCGTCGCCGACCTTGCGGAAGGCCGAGTCCACCGTCATGCCGGACTCCACGCAAATCAGCATGAGATCGAGCGCGTCCGGAAATGCGCGGCGGATCGATTGCTGGCGGCGCTGAATGAGATTCTTCATGAACAGTTCGGGCAATCTCATCCCGGCCCAGGCCGCGCCAATGACGATGGCGAGCTTGACCATCGGCGCGTATTTCGGATTGACGATGACGTAGAGATAGAGGATCGCGCCGATGACGGTCACGATCGGCGTGATCATCCGGAAGAACAGATAGGTCACATAGGGCGCCTGCCCCCGGTAGCCGGCCTGCATCAGCATGATGCGGTTTTTGTCCTCGCCGAGCCACTTGCGCAGGTTGAGCTGCTCGACGATCGATTGCATGAACGCGCGCGGCGACTGCCGCAGCGACACGCGTTCGCCGCGTGCCAGCCGCTCGCGCTCGCGCGCGCGAATCTTGCTGCGCTCGACGGCCACCGTCTTCATGCGCCGTTCGAGATTGTCGCCGGTCACATAGGGCATGGCGACGGTATAGACGGCGGCAAAGGCCGCGATGGCCGTCAGGAGCGTCGTCATGAACTGCGTGTCATGCAGCTTGTCGATCAGGAGGTCGACCACCGCTGTCCTCCCGCCCTAGAAATCGAAATTGATCATGCGGCGCATGACCATGGTGCCGGTGAACATCCACACGACGGAGCCCGCGAGCATCATGCGGCCGGTGGGCGTGGTCCAGAGCAACTCGATGTAGCCGGGACTCGTGAGATAGACGAGCAGCATGACGGCGACCGGAAGCGCCGCGATGATCACGGCGGAGGCCTTCGCCTCCATGCTCATGGCGTCGATCTTCGCTTTCATCTTCTTGCGCTCGCGCAGGACGCGCGAAAGATTGGCCAGCGCCTCCGCAAGGCTGCCGCCCGCCGACTGCTGGATGGCGATGACAATGCCGAAGAAGTTGCTCTCGGGCAGCGGCACGCGGTCGTACATTTTTCCGCATGCTTCGCCGAGCGGCATGCCGATCGAGGTCGATTCGACAATGGCGCGAAACTCGCCTTTGACCGGCTCGGAGGTCTCGGCAGCAATCACGCGAATGCAGTCGTTGAGCGGCAGGCCCGCCTTGACGCCGCGCACGATGACGTCGATCGCGTTCGGCAACTCATCGATGAAGCGCGCTTCACGCTTCTTCTTCAGATAGGACAGGAGCCAGCGCGGCAGGCCGACGGCAGCCGCGAAGGTAAGGCCGAGCACAACGTACCAGGACAGCCCGAAAAACAGGGCTATGAGCGCGACAATCGTGCCGATCACGCCGCTGCCGATCAGGAACTGGCGCTTCGACCAGTCGAGGCCGGCCTGATGAATGCGCGCCGACAGGGGCGGGTTTCTCCGCGATTTTTGCCGCTCCTCGACTTTCTTGAGCGACTCCTCGACCTGCTGCCGGCGCGAGGTGGCGGCGTCCGCCGTTTTGCGCGCGCGGCGCGCCTCAATCTCGGCAACGGTGATCTCTTTCAGGCGCTTGTCCGTGCGCGCTTCGCTCGAAATCAACGGATAGAGCAGCGCGTAAGCGATCCCGCCGACCGCGACGGTGGCAAGGAGAGCGACAGCCATGGGGCCGAGCGAGAACATTTTCTGCCCTACCGGACTTGCTCGTCGATCGTTTCGGAGGCGTCGAGCGCGGCGGCGAGCCGCTGCTCTTCGCCGAAATAGCGCGCGCGCTCCCAGAAGCGCGGATGCCCGATGCCCGTGGAGCGGTGACGGCCGAGAATTTTCCCGTTCTGATCTTCGCCGAGATAGTCGTACACGAACAGATCCTGCGTCGTGACCACCTCGCCTTCCATGCCGACCACTTCGGTGACATGCGTGATGCGGCGCGAGCCGTCGCGCAGGCGCGAAACCTGGATGATGACGTCGATCGACGCGACCACCATTTCACGGATCGTGCGCGGCGGAAGCTGGAAGCCGCCCATGGTGATCATCGATTCGAGGCGCTGAAGCGCCTCGCGCGGGCTGTTGGCGTGCAGCGTGCCCATGGACCCGTCGTGGCCGGTGTTCATGGCCTGCAAGAGGTCGAAGGCTTCCGGTCCGCGCACCTCGCCGACGATGATACGTTCCGGACGCATACGCAGACAGTTGCGGACGAGGTCGCGCATCTTCACTTCGCCCTCGCCTTCGAGGTTCGGCGGGCGCGATTCCAGCCGCACCACATGCGGCTGCTGGAGCTGCAACTCGGCCGCGTCCTCGCAAGTGATCACGCGCTCGTCGGTGTCGATGAACTGCGTCAGGCAGTTCAGCAGCGTGGTCTTACCGGAACCGGTGCCGCCGGAAATCAGGACGTTGACGCGGCAGCGGCCGATTACCTGCAGGAGCTGCGCGCCTTCCGGCGAGATGGTGCCAAATCGCACGAGCTGCTCGAGGGTCAGCTTGTCCTTCTTGAACTTGCGGATGGTGAGTGCGGGGCCATCAATGGAGAGCGGCGGCACGATCACGTTGACGCGCGAGCCGTCCGGCAGGCGCGCATCGCAGATCGGGCTCGACTCGTCGACGCGGCGACCGATCTGACTCACGATGCGCTGGCAGATATTGTGAAGCTGCTGGTTGTCGCGAAAGCGGACGCCAGTCTTCTGAATTTTGCCCTGCACTTCGATGTAAACGGTGGCCGAGCCGTTCACCATGATGTCGGCGATGTCGTCGCGCGCCAGCAAGGGTTCGAGCGGGCCATAACCGAGAACGTCGTTGCAAATATCCTCGAGCAACTCTTCCTGCTCGGAGATGGACATTGCAACGTTCTTGATCGTGATGATCTCGTTGACAATGTCGCGAATTTCCTCGCGCGCCGCCATCGGGTCGAGCTTCGAGAGCTGCGTCAGATCGATTGCCTCGATCAGCGCGCCGAAGATCTGTCCCTTGGTTTCGTAGAAGCTTTCCGAGCGCCGGTTCTCGATCACCGGCGGCTGCGGGCGTGACGGTGCGATCGACGGGGAGGGCATCCCCATGTCGTCGGCGGTCGGCTTGAAGGCGGGCTGCCCGGAAGCCTGTTTCGACGGCTGCGGACCGCGCGGCGCGGATGCCGGCATGGCGGCGGGCGCAGGCTGCGCCGGCTGCGGCGCTTCCCGCTGAAGCGTGTCGCCTCCCGAACTACGCTTACCGAACATCCCCTTATCCCCAGCCCTAGCGGCCCCGTAGCTTCGCGAGCAGCGGCGAAAGGAGGTCGCGTTTCTGCTTCTTGATCTCGCCGCGGCCGGTCAGCGCCTTGGCGATAGCGAGCGACGTTTCCGCCGCCTTATGCTTGGCCGAGACCTCCGCGATCATCTGACCATTGTTCGAGGCGGTGCCGAACATCTGCGGATCGAAAGCGATGGTTGCGATCGGCTCCACCTCAAGCGCCTTGGCGAAATCGGCGGTGCGTACTTCCGGACGCTTCGGCATCCCGACCTGATTCAGCACATAGAGTGGCGGCCGGTCGTTCGGACGCGCGCCGCGGACGAAATCGAAAAGGTTCTTGGCGTTGCGAAGATTGGCGAGATCCGGGGCAGCGACGATCAGCACCTCGTCGGCGGCGATCAGACTCTGCTTCGACCAGCCGCACCACAGATGCGGAATGTCGAGCACGATGTAGGGCACCGTCGAGCGCATGGCGTCGACAATCGGCTCGAAGGTTTCGGCGCTGAAATCGTATTCGCGCTCAAGCGTCGCGGGCGCCGCGAGCAGGCTCAGGTGATCGGTGCACTTGGAAAGCAGCCGGTCGATATAGGCGCTGTCCACGCGATCCGGCGAAAAGACGGCGTCCGCCACGCCCTGCGGCGGGTCCTGGTTGAAATCGAGGCCGGCGGTGCCGAACGGCAAATCGAGATCGGCGATGACGGTATCGAGTTCGAGGTCGCGCGCAATCGCGAAAGCGACATTATGCGCGATGGTCGAGGCGCCGACGCCGCCCTTGGCGCCGATGACCGCGATGGTGCGGCCGACGGGCTCGGCTTCGGGCGCCGTAAAGAGGCCGGAGACCGCCCGGATCACGGAGACCGGCGACAGCGGTGAAATCAGATAGTCGCTGATGCCACGGCGGACGAGTTCGCGATAAAGGATGATATCGTTGAGCCGGCCGACCACCAGGACCTTGGTGCCGGCGTCGCAGACTTCAGACAGTTGATCGAGACCGGCCAGCAGATCGCTACCCTGCCCGTTGTGCTCGATCATGATGACGTTGGGCGTCGCCGAACTGCGGTAGGTGTCGACCGCCCCCGCGAGCCCACCCATCTGCGCCTTGACATGCGCTTTCGCCATGCGGCGGTCGCCGGCCGCCGCCTGCACGGCATGAGCCAGATCCTGCGTCTCGCAGAATGCCTGAATCGAGATGCGTGGGACGGGTGCGATGTGCGGGTCGCCCGCCTCGCCGACAGCCGCCGCTTCCGCTTCACGCGCGAGTGCAAATTTCGTCATTTGGCCACGTCGCTCGCCTCTGCTTCCTTCGTTTCATATTGACCGGAGGGATTCTCGCCCTTGCGGTACTTCTCGATCACCGTCTGACGGCGTGTGGCATAGGCCGGCGTGCTGGCGCGCGGCTGCACGAGGTCTTCCGGATACTCGACCATCGCCGCGAGATTCTGCTGCGTCGAGCAACCGAAGTTGTAGTACGGCTGGTTCGCGACATTCGGATGCACGCGAGTGAGGCGCGGAGAGAGCGACGCACCGATGTCTTCCGGCCACAGGCCGCAGGGACCCGCTTCCGCTTCAATGCGCAGATAGCCGAGACGCACGGGGCCGAGCGCACTCGGCTCGGCTGCGTAGCTTCGAGCGACGATGGCGCGCGGCGGCACACCCGACGCACGCAAAATGCTCTGCGTCTCGCGCGCGGCATAGGCGGCCGTGCGCGTGTTCGCCGTCCCTTTTGGCGTCTCGATCAGCAGATGCCCCGTTCCCTCGCGGCGCCAGGTGCTCGCCATGGAGGTGACCTGCGCACGCTGCTCGGCAGTAAGAACGCCCGTGCCGGTGCCGATCAGGAGATGCACCGTGTGATCGTTCTCCGTCAGGCGGATCGGATGACGCTCGCGGTAATCGGTCGGAATCGTGCCCGTCACGGCGTATTGCGGCGTCTTGTTGCAGGCGGCGACGGCCAGCACCGTTACAGCAAGGGCGGCGGCGGGCAACACGCGGCGGCCGGGAAGTGATCGCAGGGACTTGAACATATTTGTTCCTCAGCGCCTCAATCGATGATGAAACCGTAGCTGCCGTGATAGGCGCGCTTCGGCATTTCGGCGCGGCCGCCATAGATTCGGTTCAGCCGTCCGAGCAGAAGCGTCGATGGATCGTCGGCATTGGCGAAGCCGTCGTCGGGCCGCGCGACCTTGCGCGCCGAAGTCGGACGCACCGTGTAGGGCGTGACCATGATCATCAGCTCCGTCTGACCGTTCTGATAATCGCGGCTGCGGAACAGCGCGCCCAGGATCGGAATGCTCTGGAGGCCGGGCACGCCGTTAATGCTTTGCCTGGTCTGCTCCTGAAGCATGCCGCCGAGCACCAGCGAGCCGCCGGAAGGAAGTTCGACCGTGGAGCTCGCGCGGCGAACGCGCAGCGCCGGAATGGAGATGCCCGCCTGCTGGATCGCGCCTTCCCTCGACAGTTCGCTGACTTCGGTGGCGACCCTCAGGCTGATGCGCCCTTCGCTTAACACCACTGGCGTGAAATTCAGGCCGACGCCGAATTCCTTGAACTCAATCTGGGTCTCACATATCCCCGTCTGAGGGTCGCAGTTTCGCCCTGCAACGACCGGAAACTCGCCGCCAGCGAGGAACTTTGCGGACTCACCCGAGATAGCGGTCAAGTTTGGTTCGGCCAATGTACGCAGCACGCCCGACTGTTCGAGCGCCCGGATTCGCGCGTTGATGCTGAAAGTCGGCGAGGTCAGCGACGGAGAAAACACGGTGTTCGGTGGATCGCTGGCAAACGTATTCTCCGTATTGAAACCGACGACCGCGCTTCCGATGCCGACCGAGCCGTCCATATCGACGCCGAACTGCTTCAGGATGTTGCGCTGAACCTCCGCAACCACGACCTTGAGCATGACCTGCTCGCCGCCGCGAATAGTGAGGCCGTTGACGACCTTGAGCGGATCGCCGACGAGGCGCGTGGCAGCGTCAACCGCGTGCTGCGCCTGCGCAGCATTCGCGACTTCGCCGGAGAGCACGACGCTGTCGTTCACGGCGTCGACACGGATCGACGAATTCGGCATCACGCGCCGCAACGCCTCCTGCACGCCGGACGCATCGCGACCGACTTCGATGTCGTAGGCCGCCATCTGATTGCCGTCGGCGTCGAAGAAAATGACATTCGTCTGGCCGGGCGCCACGCCGATCAAATAAGCGCGCCGCGCCGAGCGGACGACGGCATTGGCAATCGCCGGATTGGCGACAAGGACGTCCTTCGCGTCGCGCGGCAGATCGACCACGGTCGAGCGGCCGATGCCAAGCGCGAGGAAACGCGAGCCGTGCGTACCGGCGCGTTTCAGCCCCAGCTCGCTGGCAGCCGAAGGCTGCGGGATCGGCGCGCAGAGCAGCGCAAGCAGCGCGAGGGCCGCCGGTATTCGTGCGAGCGTGGCGAGTGAGCCGTACATCGAGGGGCCTCTGCGGGAGGGGCGATTAGCGGGCGGTTTGAACGGAATTGACGCCATAGCGAATGAAATTCACGCTGCTCGATCCGGTCTCTTCTTCTTCCGCGCCACCCTTGACGGGGCGCGCGTCCGCCAGGCTGCGTAAGGCGAGCGAGAGAACGCCGCGACGCCGCGACACGGCGAGCGTTTCGGTCTGGCGCGGCGAAAGTTCGAGCGTCGCGGTGCGGCCGACGACGACCTTCTGGCCGTCCTTCTCCTGCACCGTTTGATCGATCGCGAGCACCCGCACATTGCGCAGAATCGTCTCGCTCACAAAGCCGGGACTGCCGTCGCGCGTGAGGATCACGTCGACATAATCGTTCGGCAGGATGAATCCGCCCGCGCCGGTCTCGGCGGAGATTTCAGTCGAGATTGCGCGCATGCCGGCAGGCAAAATGGCCGACATGTAGCCGGAGCCGTTTGCCTTCACGAGCTTCTGTTCGCGGATCGGTTCGCCGGCGACGAAAGGCGCGCGGGCGACCGAGCCCTTCATTTCCTCGAGCGCGTTCGGCCGGTCGGTACGTTTGATGTAAAGCGGACCCGCGGCTTTCACCGGCCAGGGCTGCCAGGCGAGATTGTCGACGGCAACCGAGCGGCCGACATCGATGTTGGTCTTGGCGACCAGCACGTCGACTGTTTCGGAGGCGACAGGCGGCGCTGTCTTCTCCGGCTGCGGCGCGGGACCGCGCGACAGCATGTAGGCGGCTCCGCCTGCGACGAGGGCGATGCCAAGGACGACGAGACGGGCGGCTTTCATACGCGTACTTCCCAAAAGGAATCGGGCGGCAAATCCGGCTTTCGAGCGGGATTGCAGCAGCCAAACGTCAAATTATGGTTAATGAGACGTATGCGAGTTTAACTGCCTGCGCGCGCAGGCGAACGCTCAGCCGGCAATGGCCTGGATGAATGGCGTCTTCGGATAAACGAGGAGCGCGGCTGCGGCGAGTGCGATGCCGTAAGGCACGCCCGTTCCCGGTGCATGCAGCCGCTCGATCCAGCGCGTGCCGACCAGCGATACCGGCAGCGGATAGCGGCGCAGCTTGAGGAGGAGCAGCGTCAAGATGCCGCCGATGATCGCCGCGAGAAACAGGTACTGCGGCAGATGCGCGAAGCCGAACCAGAGCGCAGTCGCCGCCGCGAGCTTGGCATCACCGCCGCCGATCCAGCCCATGGCGAAGAAGGAAAAGCAGACTCCGAGAACGACCGCGCTTGCGAGCACGTGATAGCCGATATCGACGGGCGGCATTCCGAGCAGATACGCGACGGGAAAGAAGGCGAGCGCGAGACCCAGCGAAAGGCGGTTTGAGATTTTCATGGTCAGCAGATCGCTTGCCGCGGCGAAGGCCATGGCGCCAGGAAAGAGGCCAAGGACAAGCAGATCGAGCACCATGAACAGCCGCCTTTGCGAAACGATCGCCTCGCTTCTAGCCGAGCTTTCTGAGCAAATCCTGAAGCCCGCAAAGCAAGAAGGCCCCGCATTGCTGCGGGGCCTTTTCCGTGAACTCGACTGAGCGAGTTCTGGACTTACTTCAGACCCTTTTCGATCGAGTCAAAGGTGTTCCAGAGCTCGGTGCCGACGTTGCCGGCGACCACGATGATGGCGACCGAGATGCAAGCGGCGATCAGACCGTATTCGATGGCCGTCGCACCAGACTCGTCGCGAAGGAACTTGCGCAAGATCATTCGACTTCTCCCTACGTTCGACCGGGGTGCTTTTTATCCGGCCGCGGGGAGAACTAATACAGATGCCGATTTAGAATCGGCTTTATCGGATCGGTACAATTTTATCGATCTCGCAGGCTTCCGATCTCGGGCGCATCGACCGCGGCGAGCGCGTCGCGCACCTTGCCGCCCACCCCCTGAAGGACGACCACAAGCGCGAGCGAAATGCTCGCGACGACCAGACCGTACTTGACCGACGAAACGCCGGACTCATCCGCCAGAAAGCGGCCAACCATCGACATTCCTTGCACTCCGGGAACGGCCGGACGCGGCGCCCGCCGCGCGGCCGATATCGCTGCAACGCTAAGACTCGACGTCTTGCGCAGCGGTTAAATCGAATCCGCCGCTTTCGCGTGACGAATTTCAAACCACACGGAAATAGGCGTTTTGCTGCTCCGGGCATTTGCAGTTCATTCACCAATTTCCCCGAAAGTCGCCTCCATGTGTTCGACCCCGATCGAGCCGGGGTAGCGTCAAGCGCGAGGTGAATTCGTGGGTGTTTCGCTCAAGCGTGCCGTCTCCCTGTTCGCCGTCGGTCTTTCGGCATTGGCCGCCATCGCCGCGGCCGCCGAGCCCGCCAAGGAGCTGCATGTGCTGCTCGATCAGGCGCGGATCATCCGGCTGCCGGAACATGTTTCGGCGCTTGTCATCGGCAATCCGGCCGTCGCGGACGGCACGCTGCAAAGCGGCGGTTTGCTGGTCGTCACCGGCAAGAGCTTCGGCACCACCAACATCATCGCTCTCGATCAGCGCGGCAATGTGCTGAGTGAGCATTCCGTCACGGTTGCCGCTCCGAAACAGGAAACGTTAACCGTCTGGCGCGGGGCCAAGCGCGAAACCTGGAGCTGCGCACCGCGATGCGAGCATTCGGTGATGCTCGGCGACAATCCCGAGTTCTTCGGAACGGCCGTGGGCCAGGTTCAGACCCGCAACAACTTTGCGGCGGGCCAGGCAATCGCGCCGTCGAAGTAGCCGCCGGGCGTCAGGGTTTACGGCAGGTAAAGCCCGAGGGACGCGCCCGGCCAGGGTACGAAACCATTCGTCAAATCGTATCCATTACATCTACGGGCGAGCGAGCCGGGAGCCGCGCCGCATGAGCAACCATATCGTCCGCCTATTCGGCGCGGGAAGCCGCCAGAGCCGGACGCTTGCACGGCAGACGCGCCGGCTCGTGCGTCGCAGGGACGGCACCACGGTCGTCGAATTCGCGATCGTCATCGTCCCCTTCCTCGCCATCATGTTCGCGATCATCGAGATCGCGCTCGTGTTCTATGCAGGTCAGGTGCTGGAAACGGCGACCGCGGATTCCGCCCGGCGCATCATGACCGGCGAGGTGCAGAACGCGAAGATGGATGTCGCGGCTTTCAAGGTGGATGTCTGCAGCCGACTCTATTCCCTGTTCGACTGCGACGCAGTGCATATCGACGTGAAGAAATATGACACGTTCAGCGCCGCCACCATTCCGCAGCCGGTCAAGGACAATGAACTGGACGTCGAAGGATTCGTATTCCAACCCGGCGTGCAGGGCGACATCGTGGTCGTGCGCATCGCCTATGAGTGGCCGACTTTTGTGCGCGATTTCGGCTTCGACATGGCGACGCTGGCGAACGGAAAGCGGCTGCTGATGGCGACGGCAGCGTTTCGCAACGAACCCTACAAGAGCAACTGAGACGGACGGATGACACGCCTGCGCCGAGAGGGATTGCTGACCGCGCTTCGCCGCCTGATGCGCGAGCGTCACGGCGTGTCGGCAGTGGAGTTCGCGCTCATCCTGCCGATCATG
>JAICQA010000457.1 GCA_025929595.1 Xanthobacteraceae bacterium | reverse complement strand
CGGCGGCGAATCGGGCTTCGCTTGTGTTTCGGCGTTCACCGGCATTTCGTCGCTCTCATGGGCGGAGCTATAGCCGGCAGCGGGTGTCACCATAAACCGCATCCGGCCGGCCGCTGCCAGCTATGTGACTGTCATCTAAGCAATTCCCGAACCGACCGCGTGGCGGAAATATCACAAGTGCTGAAAATAGCGGCCTGGCGCCCGCAACGGCCCCGAGCCTGGCGGCGCCTGCGGTAACCTGCGCAACGAGAAGGGCGGTGCCCCCCAATGTCATCTATCAGAATTCGCTCGCGCGCGCTCCTCCTGGCAGGCGTGTCCGTGGTCGCGCTCGCCGTGGCATCGCCCGAGCTGGCGCGCGCCGCCGACGCGCCGCCACCGGTGATCGCCAAGGCGCCGCCGGGTGCCGCGCCTGGGCCGCAGTGGGAATGGTTCCTCGAAGGCGCCGGATTTCAAGCTGCCGGCGATCATCTGCATTTCTTCAGATTTGATCCCGACAACGAGTTTGGCATCGGACGCCGCTTCAGGGCTCGAACCGGTTGGGAGATCGCGGCCGGGTTCGACTATCATTTCACGGGATCGCCGTGGCACGTGGCCGCGCAGCTGCGCTATGGCCAAGCAAGCGACCGGTCTTTCAATTTCCGGAACGATCCACCGCTTGGCTATCCGACCATCGCTTCCGGCGAACATGGGGAAAGGCATTGGGCGGCGGATTTTTCAGTTGGCCGCGAGCTCGGGATTGGTGCGGCGCTCGGTCAATTGAAGCTCGGGGTACGCGTGGCCGAGTTAAACGCGCGAACCGATGCGGCGGGAACGATCAATTTCGGCAGTATTCCCCACCTGTTCTCAATCCGGCAGCGCAGCAAGTTCCTGGGCATCGGGCCGCGGGTGGCTCTTGATGGCGCGATCCCGGCCGGTGGAGCTTGGCATTTCGATTACGGACTCGGGTTCGCCGTGCTTTTCGGCAATCGCACTTTGAATGACTCCGGGTCTGTTGTCGGCGGGGGCGGAGGTCCCATTTCTGTCCGCTCCTCCGGCAGCGGCGGCGTCTTTAATCTGGATGCCATGGCGGGCGTGTCCTATTGGTTCACGCCAAATTACAAGCTCACCGCAGGCTATCGCTTCGACGGCTATTGGAATGCGCTCCGCACCGTTGATTCGAACGGTGCGATCACCAACGCTGATCGCTTCTTTCACGGGCCGTTCGTGCGCGCGACGGGAAAGTTCTGACTTGATTGCGGGGACAGGATGAGACCGCCGACACAGAGCACGCGCGGCCTTGTTTGCGCGCGTGTCGGTTTTTGCAACGGCGGTTGCCTCGCCTGAAATACATGCGCGCCGCCGATGCACCGCCGCGGTTGATCGCCAAAACGCCGCCGGTCGTGCGCGGCTGCCTTTGGGCGCTCAGGCGGCCTTCGGCGCACCCGGCCACATGCTCGGGCCCGCCCGCAGATACTGATGCGGGCGCTTCACTTCGCTGCCCAGCACCGCGGCCGCGTGCCATGCCCAATGCGGGTCGTCGAGCACGGTTCGCCCGAGCGCGATCATGTCGGCCTGGCCGCTTGCGATAATTGTTTCGGCTTGTTCCGGCGTCACGATCAAGCCGACGGTGCGCGTCACGAGTCCCGTGACCCGCCGTACGGTCTCCGCGAGCGGCGCGTTGTAGCCGTAGCCGGTTGGATTGCGCGCTTCGAGCGTCAAACCGCCCGACGACACGTCGACAAAATTCAAT
>JAICQA010000066.1 GCA_025929595.1 Xanthobacteraceae bacterium | reverse complement strand
GAAGAAGTAACGGGTTTCCGCCATGATGCGACGCATTGTCGAATACGCCATCGGCCACGCCCGGCTGACGCTCGCCACCCTGGCCTTCCTGCTGATCGCGGGCTTCGTCGCCTATCAGGCGATCCCGAAGGAAGCCGAGCCCGACGTCCGCATCCCGATCGTCTACGTACAGCTCCAGCAGCGCGGCATCAGCCCGGAAGATTCCGAGCGCCTCCTGCTGCGGCCGATGGAAACGAAGCTGAAGTCGGTTTCCAACATCAAGGAAATGCGCTCCACCGCCTTTGAAGGCGGCGGCTTTGTGCTGCTCGAATTCGAAGCCGGCTTCGATTCCAAGGCCGCACTGGCCGACGTGCGCGCCAAGGTCGACGAGGCCAAGAGCGAATTGCCGCGCGACGCCGAAGAACCGCTCGTTCAGGAAGTAAACCTCTCGGCCTATCCGGTCCTCGTCGTGTCGCTCTCGGGCAACGTGCCCGAGCGCACGCTGCTTGTCGCCGGCCGCGCCCTCAAGAACGCCATCGAACTGGCGCCCGGTGTCCTTTCGGCCGAACTGCGCGGCGCGCGCGACGAGGTGGTCGAGATCGTCGCCGAGCCGATGCTCATGAAGAGTTACGGCATCTCGCTCCAGGATCTCATCTCCGTCACGCAGGCTTCGAACACGCTCGTCGCCGCAGGCGCCCTTGAAGGCGAAACCGGCCGTTTCGCGGTCAAAATCCCGTCGCTCGTCGAGCAGCCCGAGGACATGCTGAACGTCCCGGTGGCAAGCACGTCCGGCGCCACCGTGACGCTCGGCGACATCGCGCAGGTGAAGCCGACCTTCAAGGACCCGACCACGATTACGCGCGTCAATGGCAAACCCGCCATGACGGTCGAAGTCTCGAAGCGCACCGGCGCGAACCTGATCGAGACCGTCGATACCGTAAAATACATCGTCGAGCAGGTGAGGAAGACCTGGCCGGAAGGCATTCAGGTCACATTCTCGCAGGACAAGTCGCAGATGATCCGCGACATGCTCGCCGAGCTGCAGAACTCGGTGATTACCGCGGTCCTGCTCGTCACGATCATCATCCTGTTTGCGCTCGGCTTCCGCGCCTCGCTCTTTATCGGCATCGCGATCCCGGCGTCGTTCCTCGCCGGTATTCTCGGCCTCTATCTCGCCGGACTCACGATCAACATCGTCGTGCTGTTCTCGCTCATTCTCGCCGTCGGCATGCTGGTCGACGACGCGATCATCGTGTCGGAATTCGCCGAGCGCCGCATGTCGGAAGGCATGCAACCGCGCGAGGCCTATTCGATGGCCGCCGAGCGCATGGCGGGGCCAGTGACCGCGGCGACGCTCACCCGTATCGCTGCCTTCTCCCCGCTCCTGTTCTGGCCCGGCGTTGTCGGCGAATTCATGAAATATATGCCGATCACGCTGATCGCGACGCTGTTCGCGTCGCTCGTGGTCGCGCTCATCTTCACGCCGACGCTCGGTGCGCTCCTGGGCCGTGCCTCCCCCGTGCCGCATGACGACCGCGTCCGCGACACCGGCCCGTACATGCGCGTGGTGCGCGCCGCCCTGCACCGCCCCGGCACGACGCTCGGCCTCGCCTTCGCGCTCCTCGTTGTCGTCACCATGGCTTATGGCAAATTCGGCCGCGGCGTCGAATTCTTCCCCGATGTTGAGCCCGATTTCGGACTTGTGGTGGTGCACGGCCGCGGCAACCTCTCGATCACTGAAAAGGACAAGCTCGTCGCCGAGGTCGAGAAACGCGTCCTGAAGCACGAAGAGCTGAAGACCGTTTACACTCGCGTCGGCGAGCAGCCGCGCGGCTTGCAGGAACTGACCGAGGACACGATTGGCGTCATCCAGTACGAATTCATCGACTGGAAGCAGCGCCGGCCCGCCCGCCAGATCATGGAGCAACTCCGGCAGGAGACGCGCGACATTCCGGGCGTCCTGGTCGAAGTCACGGCGCCGACGGGCGGCCCGCCCACCGGCAAGCCGGTGCAGGTGCAACTGAGCGCCATCGACCCGCTGAATCTGCCCGCAGCGGCCAAGAAGGTTGCGGACATGCTCCGGCAGCGTCCCGACATCCGCGACCTCGACGACGGCCTGCCGCTTCCCGGCATCGACTGGAAGATCAGCGTCGACAAGGCGGAAGCTGCCAAATACGCCGCAGGCGTCTCCGCTGTCGGCACAGCCGTCCAGTTGGTGACCAACGGCGTGAAGATCACCGAGTACCGCCCGGCGGGCGTCGACAAGGCGGTCGACATCATCCTTCGTTTTCCGGAGGACCGCCGCAGCCTCGATCAGATCGACGAACTGCGGATGCAGACTCCATCGGGCTTCGTGCCGATCGGCAACTTCGTCGAGCGCGAACCGACGCCGCGCGTCGGTTACATCAACCGCGTCGATGGCAGCCGCGTCATCACGGTCGCCTCCAACGTCACCGAGGGCACGCAAAGCGCTGTGGTGCAGCAGGAAGTGACAGCCGAACTGAACAAGATGGATCTCGGGCCGGGTGTCACCTGGAAACTCAAGGGTGAGGACGAGGAACGCGAGAAGGCCTCGGCCTTCCTTGGCAAAGCATTCGGTACCGCGATCTTCCTGATCTTCGCGATCCTGCTCGCGCAGTTCAACAAGCTCACCTCGGTCGGCATCGTGCTGTCGGCGGTCGTGCTTTCGACCTTCGGCGTGCTGATCGGCCTGCTCGTCATGGGCCAGCCGTTCGGCGTCGTCATGACCGGCATCGGCATCATCGCCAATGCGGGCGTGATCGTGAACAACAACATCGTGCTGATCGACACCTACGACCGGCTGAGGCGCGAAGGTGTGGAAGCCTATGAAGCGATCCTGCGGACCTGTCGCGAGCGTGCACGGCCGGTGGTACTGACGGCGGTCGCGGCCATTCTGGGCGTGCTGCCGATTGCCTTCGCGGTCAATCTCGAGTTCCTGCATCGCGAAGTGAATATCGGCGCGCCGGCGACGCAGTGGTGGATCAGTCTGTCAACGGCCATCGTCTTCGGCCTCGGCTTTGCGACCATCCTGACGCTGGTGATCACGCCGGCGGCACTGATGGCGGTGGAAAATCTGGCGCAACGCCGCCGGCGCCTTGGCGCCTGGTGGTTCCGGCGCAGGCATCCGCAACCTGCCGAGTAAAAAAGGGGCCCGCGAGGGCCCCTTTCCTTTTCAGCATCTGACGCGTCAAGCCGCGCCGGTCTGCGGATTGACCGACTGCCGCTTCACCGCGAGCTTGTTCAGCGCGGTGATATAGGCGCGCGCCGAGGCGACCAGCGTGTCGGGATCCGCGCCGCGCGCCGTCACTTCCTTGCCGCCCTCCTCGAGCCGCACCGACACCTCCGCCTGCGCGTCGGTGCCCTCGGTCACGGCATGGACCTGATAGAGCATCAGCTTCGCCGTGTGCGGCACGAGCTGATGGATCGCGTTGAAGATCGCGTCCACCGGACCGTTGCCCTTGGCCTGTGTCGTGTGGTGATGGCCGTCGATGTCGAGCACGAGCGTCGCCTGCTGCGGACCCTGCGTGCCCGCGATCACGGTGAGCGACACGATCTTGATGCGGTCGTGCGCCTGCGCGATCTCGTCGTCGACGAGCGCGACGATGTCCTCGTCGTAGACGATCTTCTTGCGGTCGGCCAGATCCTTGAAGCGGTTGAAGGCGTCGTTGAGCGCGTTGTCGCCGAGCTCATAGCCCAGTTCCTTGAGCTTCTCACGGAACGCGTGCCGCCCCGAATGCTTGCCCATGACGAGCGACGTCTGCTTCACGCCCACGTCTTCGGGGCGCATGATCTCGTAGGTCTGGGTGTGCTTCAGCATGCCGTCCTGGTGAATGCCGGACTCATGCGCGAACGCGTTCCGGCCGACGACGGCCTTGTTGTACTGCACCGGGAACGAGGTGACCGCCGAGACGAGTTTCGACGCGCGCATCAGCATCTGTGCGTTCACGCCGGTATGCCAAGGCATCACGTCGTTGCGCACCTTCATGGCCATCACGACTTCTTCAAGCGAGGCGTTGCCCGCCCGCTCGCCGATGCCATTGATCGTACATTCGATCTGCCGCGCGCCGCCCGCGACGCCCGCGAGCGAATTGGCCACCGCCATGCCGAGATCGTCATGGCAATGGACGGAGAAGACCGCCTTGTCGGAATTCGGCACGCGCTCGCGCACCATGCGGAAGAGCGCGGCGTATTCTTCCGGCGTTGTGTAGCCGACGGTGTCGGGAATGTTGATCGTGGTGGCGCCGGCCTTGATCGCGGCCTCGACGCAGCGGCACAGGAAATCGTGCTCCGTGCGGGTGCCATCCTCGGCCGACCATTCGACGTCATCCACGTGGTTGCGTGCGCGCGTCACCTGGTTGATGACCATCTGGTAGACTTCGTCAGGCTCCTTCTGGAGCTTCCACTTCATGTGGACCGGCGAGGTCGAGAGGAAGGTATGGATGCGCGGACGGCGCGCGTGCTTTACGGCCTCGGCGCAGCGGTCGATGTCGTTGGGTGCTGCGCGCGAAAGACCGGCAATCACCGCGTTCTTGGCGCGGCGCGCGATCTCGGCGACCGATTCAAAATCGCCCTGCGAGGCGATCGGGAAGCCCGCCTCGATGATGTCGACGCCCATCTCGTCGAGCAGCTCCGCGACTTCGAGCTTCTCTTCAAACGTCATCGACGCGCCGGGGCATTGCTCGCCGTCACGCAAGGTGGTGTCGAAGATACGGACGCGGTCCTGGTCGGAGCCGCTGTTCGGGGTGGTGGTCATGGCCTGGGTTCCTTCTCTCGCGGTGCGCCTTGTCTGGCGCTCTGGGGGTCTCATCTCCGGCTTCCCCTGAGTGCCAAGGCGCAAGCGCCCGGACGGCCCTCAGGGGCGGCGAAGGAGAAGGAGACCGGCGAGAATGAGAGCGTTGCCCGAAGTCGCGGCAGCGACCGGGTTTGCTGAGCTGCTATGGACGGTCGAATTCACGTCTGCGCTCGCCTGCTCTCGAATCGAAGCCAGTGTCGGCCGAGACCTCTTAAGGCCCGGTGAAACCGGCAGGCGCCTCTTGTAGCCGAGGACCGCGCGCGGACGCAACCGCCCTATTTTCCGCCTGCCCGTGCCTTGATCCAGTCTGAAACGGTCACGACGACTACACCGTCGATGCCCGCGAACCCGTGCGCGGCCTGCGCCTCGCAGGGATCGCCCCTGCCCTCGGGACCGTCAAGCAGGACGACCTCGAGCTTGCCGCCATGCCATTTGCGGAACGCATCGATGCTGGCAGGCAACGTGTAGGCACAGGTGTCCTTGCCGTGACCGATAACGAGGAACGGCAATTGCGCCTTCGCCGGGTTGTTGCCTATGGCCTGCTGGAAGCTCGGCTGGTTGCCGTGGGTCATCAGCATAGGCGCCGTCAGCACCACCATGTCCGGTCGCCCCGAACCGGCCACGTGTGCGAGCATCGCACCGGTCGCGACCGCCGCGCGGCTCGTGCCGACGAGCGCCACCGGCTGCTTGATCGTCCGCATGTAGGCGACGACCGCGCCGATGTCGCGCCCGTGCTCCGCGCTCCAGCGGAATCCGTTTTTCGGCGCCTTCGGCGTGCCCATGTCGGGCGCCGCGTCGGGCACGATGGTTGCAAATCCTGCCTTGGCGTAGGCCGCGCGCGTTCGCACGAGTTGGTTGCCCGCGCCCCAGCCGAGCTTTCCGTTGGGAGAAATCGCGAGCACGCCGTGTCCGCCCGCGAGCAACACCACGCTCGCGACCGGATTGGGTGGCACGCTCAGCAGCGCACGCACCTTCGTCCCGCGCGAGGGGATTTCGACGACTTTTTCCGTTTGTGCCTGCGCGCTACCTGCGGCAACCGCAAGCACGACTGCGAGAAATGCCGTTCGCATCGATGGAATTCCACATGGAGACGGGAAAGCTTGCTCCCTCCGGGCTTCCGGTTCAAGTTGGCGGCAATTCGGAGGCTTCATGAACCGCACACTGCTGCTCGTCCTCGCTGCCCTTTCGCTCGGAGCCTGCGCTTCGAACGACGCCGGATTCCAGACGGCGTCGACGCCGCAGGGTCCCTCCGTCATTTCCGGCTCGGGCGGCTCAGCGATGGTGGGCGGCGCGCCCGCGCCCGTGATCGCAGGTCCTGCCGGCTGCGCCGGGCCGATCTCCGACTATCAGCAGTTGATCGACAGCGATGCGGAAACGGGCATGCTCAATCCCGGCGTCTATAACCGCGTCTCGGTCGACCTCGAGAACGTGAAGAAGTCCTGCGCCTCGGGCCGCGAGAAAGAAGCGCTCGGCCAGCTCGCTTCGGTGAAGGCGCGCTACGGCTATCGCTGAGATTTCTTTTCCGCGACGAGCGCCTCACGCGCCTTCATCAATTCGTCGAGCGCCGGACCGGTCACGGTCGGGAATTGCGGGTTCAGCCTTTCGAGCGTGTCGACGATCGCGCGGGCCACGACGAGTCGCGTGAACCATTTCTTGTCGGCGGGCACGACGTACCATGGCGCATGCGGCGCCGCGGTCGCGCGGACCGCGTCTTCATAGCTTTCCTGATAGCGATCCCAGAGCTTGCGCTCGGCCACGTCGCCCATCGAGAACTTCCAGCGTTTGCCGGGTTCCTCGATACGGTCGAGGAAGCGCTGCAGCTGTTCCTCCTTCGAGACGTGCAGGAAGAATTTGAGGATCGCGGTGCCGTTTCGCGCCATGTGGCGCTCGAAGTCGCGGATGCTCTCGTAGCGTTCCTGCCAGATGCGGTCCGTCACCAGCCCCTTCGGCAATTTCTGACCGTCGAGAATTTTGGGGTGGACGCGGACGACGAGCACTTCCTCGTAATAGGAGCGGTTGAAAATACCGATGCGCCCGCGCTCGGGCAGCGCTTTCGTCGTGCGCCAGAGGAAATCGTGATCGAGCTCCTGCGCGCTCGGCTGCTTGAAGGAAGTCACCATGCAACCCTGCGGATTGACGCCGGACATCACATGCTCGATCGCGCCATCCTTGCCGGCGGCGTCCATCGCCTGAAAGATCAGCAAGAGCGACCAGCGGTCGTCGGCATAAAGCTTCTCCTGCCATTGCGAGAGCGACTTCACGCCATCCTTCAGGAGATCCTTGGCGCCATCCTTGTCGAGCCCACCCGTGTCGCCGGGGTTGATGTCCTTCAGCCGGAAGTTCTTGCCGTCTTCGACCCGGTAACGTTGCGCGATGTCTGATGGGATCATGCGGCGTTCCTCAGGCGACCGGCTCGGCTTTGAACATGCGGCTCGGCTTCACGAATTCCTCCTGCGCCTCGACGAGCAGGATTTCGCGCGAACCGGCTTCCGCCGTCCGCCGCAACAGGCCGTAAATCGACGATGCGGCCTTTGAAAGGGCTTCCGCGGTCGAGCTCGACCGCAGCCAATGCGCGAAGAACAACGCGGCGATGGCGTCACCCGCGCCGTTCACCGAAATTTCGAGGAGCGGCGTGCGGACGCGGAAGCGACCGTCCGGCCCCGAGGCGAAAAGATCAATCATGTCCTTGGGCGTGTCCTCGACATGCAGGCTCGTCACCAGCATGCATTTCGGACCCATGGCGTGGATCGCACCGCAGGCTTTCACCGTCTCCGCGATAGTTTTCGTCGTGAGGCCGGAGATAAAATCGAGCTCGAACTGGTTCGGCGTCACGACATCCGCCGCCGGCACCGCCCGCTCGCGCATGAATTCCGGTATGCCGGGCCGCACGAATACCCCACGCCCGACATCGCCGATCACCGGGTCGCAACAATAGCGGGCCTTGCCGTTCGCGGCCTTCACCCGGTCAACCGCGTCGAGAATCGCCGTGCCTGTGTCGGCTGAGCCCATGTAGCCGGAGAGCACGCCGTCACAGCGCGGGAGCACGCCCCGTTCCTCGATCCCCTGCATCACGTCGGAGATCAGCTTCTGATCGAACACCTCGCCGCGCCACGCGCCGTAACCGGTGTGGTTCGAGAACTGCACCGTGTGGATCGGCCACACTTCGACGCCGAGCCGCTGCAAGGGAAACACCGCCGCCGCGTTACCGACATGGCCGTAGGCGACATGCGACTGGATGGAGAGAAGATTCATTGCGACTGCGTCATCCTTCGAGGCTCGGGCTTCGCACGAGCACCTCAGGATGACGCAACCAAGATACAAAATGAAGTCCCGTCATCCTGAGGTGCGAGCCGCAAAGCGGCGAGCCTCGAAGGATGACGGGACAAAGTCAGGCGAAGTTACTTCCCCGCCTTCTCCACGAACTGGTTCGTGTAGGTCTTCGACAGGTCGACATTCGCCTTGGCGACCGCGGGGTTGGACTGGCTGAACACCGCGAGCACCGCCTGCGCGCCCTTCGGGTCCATCCGTCCCGTTTCCGAATACATCGGCAATGTGTTCTTCAGTGCCGCCAGATAGAGCGTCTTGTCTCCACCCACCAGTTCGTCAGGCATCTTTGCCATGATCTCTTCCGGCGTATGCGTGTGGATCCACTTCAACGTGTTGACGATGGCGGTGACCAGTCCCTGCGCCGCCTTCGGATTTTTCTCGATCCACTCCGCCTTGGTGTAGAGCGCGCCGCCGGGATATTCGCCGCCGAACACGTCGATCGTATCTTTCTGCGTGCGCGTGTCGACCAGGATGCGCAGGCCCTTGTTGCGTCCGCCGAGCAACGTCACCGCCGGATCGAGCATGATCGCTGCATCGACCGAACCCTGCTCCATGGCCGCGACCGCGCTCGCGCCAAGTCCGACGCCGATCACGCCGACGCCATCCGGATCGACGCCGTTCTTCTTCAGGATGAACTTGAGGAAGTAATCGGTCGAGGAGCCCGGCGCACTGACGCCGACCCGCTTGTTGGCGAGGTCCTTGACCGACTTGATCGTGTCATTCTGCTTCGGCGACACGACGAGGGCAAAGCCGGGATAGCGGTCATAGACCACGATCGCCTTCAGCTCCTGGCCCTTCGACGCAAGATTGACGCAGTGATCGAAATAGCCGGAGACGACGTCGGCGCTGCCGCCGAGGACGGCAGTCAACGACTGCGAGCCGCCCTTGAAGTCCACCATATCGACGTCGACGCCAGCCTTCTCGAACTCGCCGAGCTGCTTCGCCAGCACGGTCGGCAGATAGCAGAGACAGGCTGCACCACCGATTGCGATCGTCACCTTCTGCGCCATCGCCACGCCCGACAGGAGCGCGAGCGCGGCCAGCGAGGAAAGAAGCCGTCCAAACAGCTTGGTCATGATGGAAGTCCTCCCTTTGTTGTCCATTGCCATCGAAAACAGTGTCATTTCTGCGTCTCCGCGGTCACCGGGCGCCAGACCAGCAACCGCTTCTCGACGACCGTCACAAGCAAGTCGATCACGATCACGAACACCGATAGCACGAACATGCCCGCGAACACGCCGGCAATGTCGAAGGTGCTTTCCGCCTGCAGGATCAGGTAACCGAGGCCGGCCGCCGAACCGAGATACTCGCCGACCACCGCGCCGACGACCGCGAAACCGACCGACGTGTGGAGCGACGAGAACATCCAGGACAGCGCCGACGGCCAATAGACGTGGCGCATCAACTGCCGCTCGTTCATGCCGAGCATGCGCGCGTTGGCGAGCACCGTCGGGCTCACTTCCTTCACGCCCTGATAGACGTTGAAGAAGACGATGAAGAATACGAGCGTCACGCCGAGCGCGACCTTGGAAAGGATGCCGAGCCCGAACCAGAGCGTGAAGATCGGCGCCAGCACGATGCGGGGGAGCGCATTCGCCATTTTCACATAAGGATCGAACACGGCCGCGACGCGCGGCTGGCGCGCGAACCAGAAGCCGACGAGAACACCCGCCACCGAGCCGACGACGAAGGCGAGCGCGGCTTCCGTGAGCGTGATCCACAGATGCCGCCAGATCGTCCCCTCGCTGAACCATTTGTGGATACGCGCGACCACGTCGAGCGGCGTCGAGAAGAAGAACGGCGGCACCAGCGGCTTGCCATCGCTGTACGGGATCGTGGTGAGGAAGTGCCACAACAGGATCGCGGCGACGGCGACAAGAAGTTGCAGCAGGATCAGCGTCGAGCGACTCATACGCCGCCCCCCGCCTGCACGTAGCCCTTCATCACCTCGTCCTTCATGGTGTGCCAGATTTCCTTGTGCAGGAGGTG
>JAICQA010000194.1 GCA_025929595.1 Xanthobacteraceae bacterium | reverse complement strand
GCACCAAGCGCTTCTTCGCCCGCCAGCCGGAAGGCGCGGTTTTCACGCGTGTCGAACACCTCCCAGGCCCAGGTCAAAGTCGCGCGCTTTTTCTTCTTCTCGATATAGGTCGCGAGATAGGCGCGCACACGATAGGTCGATGGCGCGGTGTGGGTCACGACGGGCAACTGGCGGCGCTCCGCCTCGGTCCCGAGCGCGGCGACCAGCCGGTCGAAGACCGGGCGCGGCGGGCCATCGACGGACTCGAAGGCGATGGTGTGACCGGTGTTCATGGAAACCGGCGTGGCAATGGAGCCAGTCACGGAAGGATCGTGCTGGTTGCAGGCGGCAAGGGCGAGCGCGACCGCAGTCAATGCCACACACGCGCGGATCAGCGGCCATGCATGGCCGTCCGTCCGGCAATTATGCCGCCGAAACCGCATTGTTGACGCTCCCCGCCGGACGCGCCCGCGTTGTTCCCCAAGGGTCCGCAGGCGTCGCCGTCGCTTTCTTTGGTAGTCGGAATCTGGGGAGGGGTCCAGCCGTGAGATTCTGTCATCCCGGCCGAGCGCGAAGCGCGAGAGCCGGGATCCAGACCACCGGAGTCAGAGGAGCGAAGACCCCAAGTCAAACCAGTTCGGGTTCGATTTCTCAATCAACTCAATCTTCCATCGACGTTGCCAACGTTTCATTCGCTTCTCGGCGACAAGCGCATCCTCGACGCGTTGAAATTCTTCCGCGAAGACCAGCCTCTTCACTTGATACTTCTTTGTGAAACCGCCGAACTCGCCCGATTTGTGCTGTGCGACACGCAGCGGTAAATTGGACGTCACGCCAATGTAAAGCGTTCCCTTGGGTCCGCTCGCCATGATGTACAGGTAGTATCCCATCGACATCGGCGGTCCTGGATCCCGGGTCTCGTTCGGCCTTCGGCCTCACTCACCCGGGATGACAGGCTTAGTTTGTCGTCGTTTTATTTCTCTGCAAGCGCAATCGCCGCGATCAGGCGGCCGTAATCCGGCTCGCCGCGATGCGTTGTGCGGCGGTAGCTGTAGAAGCGTGTCTCGTCGGAATAAGTATCGAGGCCAAGGTCCTGCACCGTTCCGACGCGCGCCTGTTCGAGCCGCAGCGCGATGAAGCCGGGCAGGTCGAACATGGCGTGGCCTTCGCGCGCGGCGGGCCTGAAGAATTTTTCGAACGAAGCGTCGGCGGCCTGAAAGCGCGCGACGAATTCGGCCCCGACTTCGTAACTCGGCTGGCGGATGAGCGGGCCGATGACGGCGGCGATATTTTCGCGCCGCGCGCCGAGCTCTTCCATTTTTGCAACGGTCGATTCAACGATGCCCTCAAACGCGCCGCGCCAGCCGGCATGGGCGGCGGCGATAACGCCCGCGTCGCCGTCGGCGAACAGTACCGGCCCGCAGTCGGCGATGGTGACGCCGATGGCGATACCGGGCGTTTTCGTCACAACCGCGTCCGCGCGAGGTGCATGTTCGCGTGTCCACGGTTCCGTCGCGGTGACGGCGGTCGCGGAGTGATGCTGGAATGCAGTGACGAGCGACTTCGCTTCCAGCGTCGCCGCCATGCGGCGGCGATTCTCGGCGACATGCCTGGGATCGTCCTTCGAGCCCTGTCCGCCGTTCATCGTCGCGTAGACGCCAAGCGACACGCCGCCATCACGCGTGAAGAAGGCGTGACGGATGCGCGGCAGGCCGGTGAGGGAGGCGGCGAGGATCATCGGCGCGACAGTTGCGGGCGGCCGCTTACGAGTCAAATCCGGGCGGTGTCGGCAGCGACGGATGCACAAAGGCAATCGCCTTGAACAATTCACCCATGCCGGGCGAGGGGCTCGTCAGGCGCGCGAGTGCTGCGTCCACGTCCTTCGCCACTATTTCGTCCTGTCCGCGCTTCAGCCGTTCGGCGCGCAGCTCGATGCCGAGCGCGCGCAGGAAATCGCCCTGCGTCACCGGGCCGACCGCATGGACGCCGCCGAGCGCCGCGGTGCGGGCGAGCATTTCGAAATCAACATGCGCGGTGATATCGGCCTCGCCGGGGTCTTCCAGAACATTTGCAACCTTGTGGGCGCGCACCGCCTGGAGCGTGTCGCCGAAGCCGGTCTGGCTTTGGCCATAGTCGATAAAGAGCGCAGCGCCGCCATCCGCGGCGATGCGATGCACGGCGTCGCGCACGGGCGCGAGCAGCGTGCGTTCGAGCAACGCGCCGGCAGGCGCCGGCTTCAGGCGCGTCGGCAGTTGTTCTTCGATTCCCGATAGCGGGGCGGGATCGAGCGCGAAGACGAGCTTGCCGTCCACGAGGCCGATCTTGCGTTCGTGCCAGCCGCTCTCGGTCTTGATGAACTGGTCGATGGGCAGGGCGTCGATGAATTCATTGCCGAGCACGATGAGCGGCCCGGCAGGTACGGAAGAGAAATTCCTGTGCCCGTGAATCTCCGCTTCGCTGTCGGCGAGCGCGGCGCGCTGGCGCTCGACCAGCACCGGACTTGTCTCGATCAGATGCAGCTTCACCGCCGCGCGGAAAGGCGGCAGGACGCGTGCGGCGCGCAGCAGGTCGCTCATCAAAGTGCCGCGGCCGGGACCGAATTCGACGAGATGGATCGTCTCCGGCCCGCCCATCGAGCGCCACACCTCGGCGCACCAGATACCGAGCATCTCGCCGAACATCTGGCTCACTTCCGGCGCGGTGACGAAGTCGCCTGCGACGCCGAACGGATCGCGCGTGATGTAGTAACCGTGGAGCGGATGGCCGAGCGCCAGCGCCATGTAACGCGAGACGGAGATCGGCCCTTCGCTCTCGATCAGCGCGCGGATTTCCTGTTCGAGGACGTTCATGCCGCCTTCGGGTTGCGCAGTGCGTACATGACGGTGCCCGCGCCGACGAGGATCATCGGAATCGACAAGAGCATCCCCATCGTGAGTCCGCCCGCGAGGAAGCCGATATGCGCGTCGGGCTCGCGGAAGAATTCACCGATGACGCGCATGACGCCGTAGCCGCCGACGAACAGGCCGCCGATGAGTCCCGGCCGCGCCAGCGCGCCGCGCTGCACGGCGAAGATCAGGATTGCGAAGAGGAGAATGCCCTCAAGCCCCGCCTGATAGAGCTGGCTCGGATGGCGCGGCTCGGGGCCGGCCATCGGAAAGACCATCGCCCAGGGCACGTCGGTGACGCGACCCCATAGTTCACCGTTGATGAAGTTGGCGATGCGGCCGAGAAACAGACCCATCGGAACGACAACGGCCGCAATGTCGAGCATGGAGAGCGGCGGAATTTTCCGCGAGCGCGCGAACAGGATCAGCGCCAGCACGGTGCCGAGGAAGCCGCCGTGGAACGACATGCCGCCGCGCCAGACTACGAAGATCTCGGCCGGGTTCGAGAGAAAATATTGCGGCTGATAGAAGAGGACATAGCCGATGCGGCCGCCGAGCACGATGCCGAGCGCGCACCAGACGATGACGTCGTCAACATCCGAAGGCCTGATCGGCGAGGCGCCGCCCCAATACGAGTCGTTGGCGGCGATACGGCGCGCGAGCCACCACGCGAGCAGGATGCCGGCCACGTAGGCGAGCGCATACCAGCGGATCGCAAACGGACCGATGGAGATCAGGATCGGGTCGATCTGGGGATAGGGGATGACCAGCAATGGCATGAGTGCGTGATCGGCTTGCGAGTAGTTGAAGTCAAGAAGTCCAAACCAAAACTCCCTCATGGCCGGGCCGCCGCTAACGGGCCCGCGCGAAGCACGGCCTATGGGCGGCGAGACCCGGCCATCCAGATCGCCGCCGCTATTTCTGGATGCCCGGGTCAATCCCCGGATCAAGTCCGGGGACGGGCATGAGGGAAAAAATCGATTTCGTGGAGGGCGGCGCGGCGGCCCGGCCATGAGGGAGTATTAAGGACCGCCGTAGCGCGGGCTTGCGTCCGCGCACGGGAAAGCCCATTTGAGGCGCGTCGGCTCCACCATTTCCGCGCGGAGGGCATCATGGCCCAGACCAGCAACCGCTTTCTCGACGAAATGTCCCGCCTGATGAACGACGCGGCGGGAGTCGCCGAAGGCGTGCGGCGCGAGGTTTCGACTCTCGTGCAGTCGCAAATGGAGCGCGTCCTGCGCGACATGGACGTCGTGACCCGGGAGGAGCATGAGGCCGTCAAGGACATGGCTGCCAAGGCCCGCGAGGAAAACGAGCGGCTCGCCGCGAGACTCGCAGAAGTTGAGAAAAAACTCCCAAAGTAACGGCTCCTTCGCCTTCGCGTCTGAATTGCGTGCGCAACTTCCCGAAGCCTGTGGACGCGCGCGGCCCTGCCATTGAAGCAAGGGTCGAATCCGATTCTGCTCGCTGAAGACGAATCAAGTCCCAGTTCCGCGACGATTCGGCCTTGTTGGCGCCACAGGGGGTGGAACGAATCAGCGGCGTTCGGTGGGGCGTTGCATCGCGCGGGCGGGGGCTCGCGCCAACTCAAGAGCCGTGTACGGGGTCGAAGGCAATGGCATTCACCGAGATGGATTTCGAACAGCCGGTCAACCCGGCGAATCCGGTCGATCTGGTCGAGCGACTCGCGTCGCTCAACGACTGGAGCTTCGAGCGGTCGAACGACTACGAGATTTCACTGTCGATCGCCGGCAAGTGGACGGACTATCACGTCTCTTTCCAATGGATGAGCGAGATCGAAGCGCTGCATCTGGCGTGCGCCTTCGACGTAAAGGTGCCCGAGGCGCGCCAGGGCGAAGTGCTGAAGCTGCTCGCGACGGTCAATGAGCAACTCTGGGTCGGCCATTTCGACCTGTGGACCGACGAGGGCATGGTCATGTACCGCAATGCGCTGGTGCTGGCGGGCGGTGCCACGGCCAGCGGCCGGCAATGCGAGGCGATGCTCAAGAGCGCGCTCGAAGCGGCCGAGCGCTGTTTCCCGGCGTTCCAATACGTCATCTGGGCGGGCAAGACCGCCAAGGAGGCGATGGACGCCACGCTGTTCGAGACGGCCGGTGAAGCCTGACACGAACCGCTGCCGCCCATGAGCGCTGATCGAGCGAACGGACTCGCCCAGGTGCCGGGTCCGGTGTTGCTGGTCGGCGCCGGCAAGATGGGCGGTGCGCTGCTGGAGTCGTGGCTGGCGCGCGGCCTGCCGCCGGCGCTCGTCTCCGTCATCGATCCGATGCCCGCACCGGAAGCCGCGAAGGTGATCGCAGCGAAGCGTATCGCGCGCGATCCGCAGCCGCCGTTGCTGCCGTCGCATGCGGCGGTGGTGCTGGCGGTAAAGCCGCAGACGGCGCCCGACGCGATGAAGCAGATTGCGCGCTTCGTCGGCCGCGACACGGTCGTCGTGTCGATCATGGCGGGACGGACGCTCGGTTTCCTCGCGAAGGACCTGCCGAAGGGCACGGCGATCGTGCGCGCGATGCCGAACACGCCGGCCTCGATCGGCCGCGGCATCACGGTCGCGGTGCCGAACAATCGCGTGAAGGGTGCCGCGCGCGATCTCGCCGACGCGCTGCTCGCGGCGACCGGGCCGGTCGAGTGGATCAAGAACGAGAAATGGATGGACGCGGTCACCACCGTC
>JAICQA010000387.1 GCA_025929595.1 Xanthobacteraceae bacterium | reverse complement strand
TTCAGCTTGTCCTTCTTGGTCCACACCACCTGCGACAGGTATTCGAGATTGACCTGGTGGCAGATGCCGGTGCCGGGCGGCACGACGCGGAAATTGTTGAAGGCGGCCTGGCCCCATTTGAGGAAGCGGTAGCGCTCGCCATTCCTCTTGTACTCCATGTCGACGTTGCGCTTGAAGGCGCCGCCATTGCCGAAGAAGTCGACGATCACCGAATGGTCGATGACGAGATCGACCGGGACCAGCGGATTGATCTTGTTCGGATCGCCGCCGAGCGTCTTCATCGCGTCGCGCATGGCGGCGAGATCGACGACCGCCGGGACGCCGGTGAAGTCCTGCATCAGGACGCGCGCCGGGCGGAACGCGATCTCGCGCTCGCTTCTGCGCTTGTTCAGCCAGTCCACCGTCGCCTTGATGTCGGCCTTCGAGACCGTGCGCCCATCCTCGTGACGGATCAGGTTCTCCAGCAGCACCTTGAGCGAGAAGGGGAGCTTTGAAGCATCCTTCAGGCCCGCGGCCTCGGCGGCCTTGAGGCTGTAGTATTGATAGGTTTTCGACCCGATTTTCAGGGTCTTACGGGACTTATAGCTGTCGATGGACGTCACGGATGGGTTTCCCAAGGGTTGGGCGGGGATGCTGTGGACCGGCGACTCAGCCGGCTCAGCGAGGGAACGGCCGCTTTATAGAGGGAATCAAAACGGCGGTCACGGACGCTGCGCGGTGGCGGGCAGCGGCAATCGGAGCCCTGCCGGATCAGGCAAAGCCCTGATAGATTTCATTTTTCGCCTCTCAGCGGCGTGTGGCGGGTACTTCGGGAGCCTCGATGCGACTGATTGCCGAGCGACTTGGCCTTGAGCGGGGCGGACGGCGCCTCTTTCAGGACCTCGGTTTTACGCTCGCGGGCGGCGAGGCGCTGCTCGTCACCGGACCGAATGGGGCGGGCAAGTCCTCGCTGCTGCTGTTGATCGCCGGGCTGCTCCGGCCGACAGAGGGGCGGATCGAGCTCGGCGGCCAGGGAGCGGAGCGGGCGCCGGCCACGGTGATGCATTTCGTCGGCCATCTCGACGGGGTGAAGGCGGCGCTCACGGCTTCTGAGAACCTCGAATTCATGCGGGCGCTGTTGGGCGGGCGGCCGGACGGAACTTCGGCACTCGCCGCGCTCGGCATCGAGCGGCTCGCCGATCTGCCGGCCGCAATGTTTTCGGCCGGGCAGAAGCGACGGCTCGCGCTCGCGCGTCTCCTGATTGCGCCGCGCCCGCTCTGGCTTCTGGACGAGCCGGTCACCTCGCTCGATGCCGACGGACAGTCGGTGTTCGCGTCGCTTGCCCGCGCGCATTTGCAGCGCGGCGGGCTGATTGTCGCGGCGACACACGCGCCGCTTGGCGTCGACGGCGCGCGTGAGCTGAAGCTCGGGGGCGGCGCATGATGGAAACACTGCGCGCCGTATTCCTGCGCGATCTGAAGATCGCGTTCCGCGCCGGCGGCGGGGCGGGACTGGGCGTCGTATTTTTTCTCGCGCTCATCACCGTTGTCCCGTTCGCGGTCGGACCCGACATGCCGCTTTTGGCGCGCATCGGGCCGGCGATCCTCTGGATTGGCGCGCTGCTCGCGACGCTCTTGGGCCTCGACCGGATTTTTTCCGCCGACCGCGAGGACGGCAGTCTCGACGTGATGATGTTGTCGGCGACGCCGCTGGAGATGATCGCGTCCGCGAAGGGCGCGGCGCATTGGGTCGCGACCGGCCTGCCGCTGACGGTCGCCGCGCCGCTGTTCGGTCTGCTCCTGGGCGTCGAGCCATCGGCGCTTGGCACGGTGACACTCACGCTTTTGATCGGAACACCCGCAATCACATTTCTGGGATTGATCGGCGCGGCGCTGGCGGTCGCGTTGCCGCGCGGCGGCTTGCTGGTCGCAGTGCTCATCCTGCCGCTCACGATCCCGGTGCTGATCTTCGGGGTGGCGGCAAGTGCGGGCGCAGGCCTCGTGCCATTCGATACATCGTTGAAATTCGTGGCGGCGCTCACACTGTTCGCGCTCGTGCTGGGGCCGGTCGCGAGCGCCGTGGCGCTGCGCCACATTCGCCAATGATTGCCGGGTTGAGAGGGCAGGACTAGAAGGCGCCATGCCGCTGATCGATCTCGCCAATCCGCACGGCTTCCTCGCGCTCGCGCGCTGGCTGGTGCCGATATTCGCGCTGCTCGCGGCGGTGCTGCTGGTCGCGGGCTTCGCGCTCGGCTTCCGCGCGCCGCCCGATTACCAGCAGGGCGAGACGGTGCGCATCATGTATGTGCATGTGCCTGCGGCGTGGCTCGCGCTCGGCATCTACGTGATGCTCGCGATTGCCGCGCTCGGCACGCTGGTGTGGCGGCATCCGCTGGCCGACGTTGCGGCGAAAGCCGCAGCTCCCATCGGCGCGTCATTCACGTTTCTCGCGCTGGTGACGGGT
>JAICQA010000223.1 GCA_025929595.1 Xanthobacteraceae bacterium | reverse complement strand
TCACCGCAGGAGGCGGGCACGCGCGTCGGCATCGTGCTGATGGCGACGCTGGTCGGCATGGCGTTCGGCGGGTGGGTGTCGGGGCTGATCTTCGACCTCACGGGCTCCTATCAGGCCGCCTTCGCACACGGCCTGCTGTGGAATTTCCTGAACGTGGCGATCGCGGTCTGGCTGCTGCTGCGGCCCGGCCGGCTGAGGCTCGCGACCGCCTGACGACGCCCGAGCCGCGTGCCGGCGGACGGCGGCCCATGCTAGGCTCAAACGACTCGTACGAAATCGACCATGGCCAAGACCCGCGCTTCCTTTGTTTGCCAGGCCTGTGGCGCGGTAGCCCCGCGCTGGCAGGGAAAGTGCGAGTCCTGTGGCGCATGGAACACGATCATGGAGGAGACCGCCGCGGCGGCCGCGGTTCCGGTCGCGCAGCGCTCCTCGCGCAAGGGCCGCTCGATCCGGCTTGAGTCGCTCGGCGGCAGCAGCGAAGACGCGCCGCGTATCGCGGCGGGCATCCCGGAATTCGACCGGGTCACGGGCGGCGGCTTCGTGCGCGGCTCGGTGCTGCTGCTCGGCGGCGATCCGGGCATCGGCAAGTCGACGTTGCTCATCGAAGTTGCTGCGAAGCTCGCCATGAACGGCAGCCGGGTGATCTACGTCTCAGGCGAAGAAGCGATCGGTCAGGTGCGGATGCGCGCCGAACGGCTGAAGCTCTCCCAGGCGCCGGTCGAACTCGCGGCCGAGACAAACATCGAAGACATCATCTCGACACTCTCCTCCGGCGAGCCGCCGGCGCTCGTCGTCATCGATTCAATCCAGACGATGTGGACCGAGACCGTCGATTCCGCGCCGGGCACGGTCACACAGGTGCGCGGCGCCGCGCAGGCCTTGCTCCGCTTCGCGAAAAAATCGGGCACCGCCGTCGTTCTCGTCGGGCACGTCACGAAAGACGGCCAGATCGCGGGGCCGCGCGTCGTCGAGCACATGGTGGATGCCGTGCTCTCCTTTGAAGGAGAAGGCAGCCAGCAATTTCGAATCCTGCGCGGGTTGAAGAACCGCTTCGGGCCGACCGACGAGATCGGCGTGTTCGAAATGACCGGAAGCGGGCTATCGGAAGTACAGAACCCTTCGGCGCTGTTCCTGTCCGACCGCGATCTGGGGAGTCCCGGCACGGCGGTGTTCGCCGGCATGGAGGGCACGCGGCCGCTGCTGGTCGAAATCCAGGCGCTGGTCGCGCCGACTGCGCTCGGCACGCCGCGCCGCGCAGTCGTCGGCGCGGACTCAAGCCGCCTGTCGATGATTCTGGCGGTGCTCGAGGCGCGCTGCGGAGTGCGCCTCTCCGGCCACGACGTTTACTTAAATGTCGCGGGTGGTTTACGGATCGTGGAGCCGGCAGCCGACCTCGCGATCGCCGCCGCCCTCGTCTCGTCCCTCTCCGGGGCCGCTTTGCCGCAGGATGCGGTATATTTCGGTGAGGTCAGCCTGACCGGAGCCGTCCGGGCGGTGCCGCAGACCCCGGCGCGGCTGAAGGAGGCCGTCAAGCTGGGCTTTACCCGCGCCATGCTACCGGAGGGCGGGCGCGGCGATCATGTGGAAGCGGTTTCGCTGGCACCCATCGCGGCGCTCGACCGGCTCGTTGCCGACATCGCCGCAAGCTCCAAGCGGGGCCTGCGGGCGGCGGCGGGACGGGACAGCGAATAGGACGAACTTGAGGCGGACTTGCCGCGATTGCATGCTGCCCATACGCCGCAACCTTGAGCGGGATTCGACGGATGACGCGACGCAGTCACCCCGCTATAAGCATCGCGCCCGCGACGCTCGGCGAGTCGGGAACCCACGGAGAATAGGGCGAATATGCCCCTGACCCTTCTGGATATCGGCCTTTTGGTGGTCATGCTGATCTCCGGGATCCTCGCCATGGTGCGCGGATTCATGCGGGAGATTCTGTCGATCGCCGCCTGGCTGATCGCGGCCGGTGTCACGCTCTATGGCTACGCGCGGGTCGAGGTATATGTCCGCGACTATGTGACGAACGACCTGCTCGCAAAGGGCATTGCGATCGGCGGCCTGTTCCTGCTGACGCTCCTGATCGTCTCGCTCTTCACCGTGAAGATTTCCGACCTCGTGCTCGACAGCCGTGTCGGCGCGCTCGACCGCTCGCTCGGCTTCCTGTTCGGCCTCGCACGCGGCCTCATCATCATGGTGGTGGCGTTCCTGTTCTTCTCATGGCTGGTGCCCGCCAAGGGCCAGCCGGACTGGGTCACCAATGCACGCTCGCGCGTCGTACTGCAGGCCACCGGCGACTGGCTGCTATCGATCCTGCCGGACGACCCCGAAACGGCCATCTTGAAGCGGCTACGCCCGGGCCGCGACGAAGGCGAGCCGATGGAACCGGCCGGACGGCCGGGCCCGGCACCGCAGGCGCCCTCGCCCGTGCAGACCGTTCCGCAAACGAAATCCGCACCTACATCTCCGGTGCAGCCGGCGCCCACATCGCCCGTGCAACCGGCGCCGGACAAGTCGGGGCGTATTGCGCCGTCGACCCGCATGGCGGCAAATGACGGCGAAACCGGATACCGACGCACGGACCGGCAAGGGCTTGAACAGTTGCTCGAGGTTGCGCGCGGGGCACCGCGCTAGTCCCCCGGGCGGAAAGGGCCGAATGGCCTTGGCAGACGCGATCCGCGATATGGACGACCGTCACGGCGACGACCGCCCGCGCGAAGAGTGCGGCGTCTTCGGCATCTTCAATCATCCGGACGCCGCCGCGATCACCGCGCTCGGCCTGCATGCCTTGCAGCACCGCGGCCAGGAAGCCGCGGGCATCGTCACCTATGACGGCACGCGCTTCCATTCGGAGCGGCGCCTCGGCCTCGTCGGCGACACGTTCTCAAAACGCAGCGTGATCGACCGTCTGCCGGGCTCCGCCGCGGTCGGCCATGTGCGCTATTCGACCACGGGCGAGACGATCCTCAGGAACGTCCAACCGCTGTTCTCCGAGCTCGACGCCGGCGGATTCGCCATCGCGCATAACGGCAACCTCACGAATGCCATGACCGTCCGCCGCCAGCTCGTGCGCGACGGCGCGATCATGCAGTCGACGTCCGACACCGAGGTGATGCTGCATCTCGTGGCGCGGTCGAAACTCCCGCGCTTCGTCGAGCGCTTCATCGACGGCCTGCGGTCGCTCGAAGGCGCCTATGCGTTCGTCTGCCTGACCAACAAGAAACTGATCGGCGCGCGCGATCCGCTCGGCATCCGGCCGCTCGTGCTGGGCCGGCTCGGCGAGTCGCTGATCCTGGCGTCTGAAACCTGCGCGCTCGACATCATCGGCGCGCGCTATGTGCGCGACATCGAGAACGGCGAAGTGGTCGTCATCGACGCCGAGGGCATGCAGTCCTACAAGCCCTTCCCGCCCGCAGCGCCGCGGCCCTGCATTTTCGAGTACATCTATTTTGCACGGCCGGATTCGATCATCGGCGGACGCAGCGTCTACGAAATCCGCAAGAATCTCGGCCACGAACTGGCGCGCGAGCACCGCACCGACTGCGATGTCGTTGTGCCGGTGCCGGACTCGGGCGTGCCGGCCGCCATCGGCTACGCGCAGGAGTCGGGCGTTCCGTACGAGCTCGGGCTGATCCGCAACCACTATGTCGGCCGTACCTTCATCGAGCCCGCGCAGCAGATCCGCGAGCTCGGCGTGCGCCTGAAGCACTCCGCCAACCGCGCGGTCGTGAAGGGCAAACGCATCGTGCTGATCGACGACAGCCTCGTGCGCGGCACCACCTCGGTCAAGATCGTGCGCATGATGCGCGAAGCGGGCGCCAAGGAAGTGCACATGCGGATCGCGAGCCCGCCGATCACACATTCGGATTTCTACGGCATCGACACGCCGGAGCGCGACAAGCTGCTCGCGGCGACGCATGACCTCGAAGGAATGCGGAAATATATCGGCGCGGACTCGCTCGAGTTTCTCACGATCGACGGCCTCTACCGCGCCATGGGCCACAACCGGCGCGACCCCGAACGGCCGCAATATACCGACCACTGCTTCACCGGCGACTATCCGACGCCGCTCACCGACCGGGCGGGCGAAGGCGGGCCGAAGCAGTTGTCGCTGCTGGCCGAGGCGAGCTGACGCCTTCGCCTGACTTGCGCCGATGGCCGGGATTTGATTGATCGGCCCTATGGAAAAGCCACTCTCCGGCAAAACTGCGCTCGTGACCGGCGCATCGCGCGGCATCGGCAAGGCGGTGGCGCTCGAGCTTGCCCGCACCGGCGCGCATGTGATCGCGCTCGCCCGTACCACCGGCGGCCTCGAGGAGCTCGACGACGCCGTCCAGCAGGCGGGCGGCACGGCGACGCTCGTGCCCGCCGACCTCAAGGACGGACCGGCGATGGACCGCCTCGGGGCGAGCCTGTTCGAGCGCTACAAGCATCTTGATGTGCTGGTCGCGAACGCCGCGATCCTGGGCGTTCTCTCGCCGCTCGGCCATGTGGATACGAAGGTCTGGGATGACGTGGTGGCCGTGAATTTGTCGGCGCAATGGCGGCTGATCCGCTCGCTCGATCCGCTGTTGCGGCAGGCCGAGGCCGGCCGCGCCGTCTTTCTCACGTCGGGCTCGGCCCAGAAAGCGGCACCCTATTGGGGGCCCTACGCAGTGTCGAAGGCAGGGCTTGAGATGCTGGCGCGCACCTACGCGGCCGAAACCGAGAAGACCAATGTGCGGGTCAACCTGTTCAACCCCGGACCAACGCGCACGCGCATGCGCGCGACGGCGATGCCCGGCGAAGACCCGATGACGCTCGACCCGCCGCACAAGGTCGCCGCGCACATCCTGCCGCTCTGCCTGCCGAGCTGCGATGTGACGGG
>JAICQA010000161.1 GCA_025929595.1 Xanthobacteraceae bacterium | reverse complement strand
TTTCACATAATCCTGCAATACGCGGGTGAGCGCGGCATCGCCGGCGAAGCCCGCGCGCAGCACGACATATGCTTTCACGATCTGGCCGCGGTCGGCGCTCGGCGCGCCGATGACGCCGCACTCGGCGACGGCGGGATGCGCGAGCAGCACCTGCTCTACTTCCGGACCCGCGATGTTGTAACCGGCGGAGACGATCATGTCGTCGGAGCGTGCCTGGTACCAGAAATAACCGTCGGTATCCTGAATGTATGTATCGCCGGTGACGTTCCAGGCGTTCTCGACATATTTCGTCTGGCGCTTGTCGGCGAGGTAACGGCAACCCGTTGGGCCGCGCACGGCGAGGCGACCGAGCGTGCCGCGCGGCAATTCGCGGCCCGCCTCGTCGATGATCTTCGCCTCGTAGCCGGGCACCGGGCGGCCTGTTGAACCGGCGACGACTTCTTCCTCGGGCGAGCCGATGAAGATGTGCAGCATCTCGGTTGAGCCGATACCGTCGAGAATCTTGATGCCCGTCGCCTCGTGCCACTCCTCCCATGTCGCCTTGGGGAGCGCCTCGCCCGCCGATACGCAAATCCGGAGCGACGACAGATCGTGCGCCGCGAGCTTGCCGAGCATGGCGCGATAGGCAGTGGGCGCGGTGAAGCAGACGCTGGCGCGGAACTGCTCGATCGCTGCCATCAGCGCGTCGGGCGGCGCTTGCTCGAGCAGGATTGCGGCCGCACCGACGCGGAGCGGAAACAGAAGCAGCCCGCCGAGGCCGAAGGTGAAAGCGAGCGGCGGCGAACCGATGAACCGGTCATCGAGGGACGCGCGCAGCACATGCCTGCCGTAGGAATCGCAGGTCGCGAGCAGGTCGCGATGGTAATGCATCGTGCCTTTCGGCTCGCCCGTGGTGCCTGACGTGAAGGCGATCAGGCAGACATCGTCGGCGGCCGTGTCGCAGGCGGTGAAATGCTCGTAGCCCGGTTTCGCCATGAGGGCTTCAAGCGAGTCCGCGCCGCCCTCGCCCCACCACACGATCCGCTCCAGCCCCGGCTCGAGCGCCTTCGCTTTCTTCATTTCGTCGGCGAGGCGGATGTCGCAAAGCGCGAGTGAAACTTTCGCCTTTTTGAGCGGATAGGCGATCTCGCGCGCTCGCAAGAGCGGCATGGTGTTGATGGCGATGCCACCCGCCTTCATGACGGCAAAGAACGCGGCGGCCATCATGGCGCCGTTGAAGCCCCGCAGCAGCACGCGATTGCCGGGTTTCATCCCGAGGTCGCGGGTGAGCACACTGGCAATGCGGTTCACGCGCTCGGCGAATTGCGCGTAGGTGAGAGTCTCCGACGGCGACACGATGCAGGGACGGTTGCCGTGTCCGGCCCCGATCTGACGGTCGACTAATTCCACTGCGCAATTCAGGCGCTCCGCGTATTGCAGTTCCGGCAGCGTAAAGCGGAATTCCGGCATCAGCTCCGGCGGCGGCAGGTTTTCGCGGGCGAATGAATCGACATGTGCGCTGCTCGCCATTTTCGTGCCTCCTTCCCTGCCGTCACTACTCGGCGGCCTTTGACAACGTCTCACGCAACTTCAGCGTTTCGCGTGCGACGATCACTTTCTGCACTTCGCTCGCACCTTCGTAGATGCGGAGCGCGCGAATCTCCCGATAGAGCTGCTCGACCTTGGAGCCGGCGCGCACGCCGTCGCCGCCATGCAGTTGCACGGCGCGATCGATGACGCGCTGCGCCATCTCGGTCGCGAAGAGCTTCGCCATCGCCGCCTCGCGCGCGATGCGCGGCGCGCCTCGATCCTTGGTCCAGGCGGCGCGATAGACGAGGAGGGCCGCGGCGTCGACATCGCTGACACTGTCGGCGAGCGAGCCTTGCGTCATCTGCAAATCGGCGAGCGGCGCGCCGAACAGGCGGCGCGACGCGACGCGAGCGAGCGTTTCCTCAAGCGCGCGGCGCGCGAAGCCGAGCGAGGCGGCACCGACCGTCGAGCGGAAGACATCGAGGGTGGCCATCGCGACGCGGAAGCCGTCGCCCGGGTTGCCGAGCCGGTTCTCGACCGGCACGCGGCAACCTTCGAAGCGGAGACGCGCGAGCGGATGGGGAGCGATCGTCTCCAGCCGCTCGGCTATGGTGAGCCCCGGCGTATCGGCGGCGACGAGAAACGCCGAAAGACCCTTGGCGCCGGGCGCCTCGCCGCTGCGGGCAAACACCACATAATGATCGGCGATGCCGCCGTTCGATATCCAGGTCTTCTCGCCGTCAAGGCGGATATGCGCGGGGCCATCGGGCTTCGCGGTCATGTCGATAGCAGCCACGTCGGAGCCGGAGCGCGGCTCGGAGAGCGCGAAGGCCGCGATGTGACGGCCGTTCGCGACTTCGGGCAGCACCATCTTCTGCAATGCGTCGCCGCCGAAGGCCGTGACCGGATAGCTGCCGAGGCCCTGCATGGCGAAGGCGAAATCTGCAAGACCGTCGTGCCAGCCGAGGATTTCGCGCGCCAAGCAAAGCGTGCGCACATCGAGCGACTTGTGCATGCCGCCATGCGCCGCGGGCACGACGGCTTTCAACCAGCCCGCCTCGCCGAGCGCGCGGACAAGGGCGCGCACGCTACTGTCCGCGTCGTGGTGATCGACGAGCGGCGCGACCGCCTTGCCGGCCCAGGCCGAAATCTCTTCCGCGAAGCGCCGATGCGCGTCGTCGAAGAACGGCCAAACCAGATGGGCGAGATCGGGGTTCATTCGGCGGCCACCATCGACTTGCGGGTGGAGGCTTTCGCCTTGCCAAGGAGTGTAAGCAGCGACTCAACGTCTTTTTGCGACAGTCCGGAGAACAGGTCGGCAATCCAGCTTTCGTGCTCTTCCGCCATCTTGCGGAACTGGCGGCGGCCCTTGTCGGTGAGGCGGACCATGTGCGAGCGGCGGTCGCTCGCGGATTGGCGGCGCGCGACCAGCCCTTCGGCGACGAGACGCTCGGCGAGACCCGTGACGTTACCGTTCGTGACCATCATGCGGCGCGAAAGCTCGCCGAGGGTCATGCCTTCTTCCGCGCGGTCGAGCTGCGCCATCAGATCGAAGCGCGGCAGCGTGACGTCGAAGCGCTCGCGCAGCCGGCGGCGCACCTCGCCTTCGATCAGCGTCGTGCAGGTCAGCAGCCGCAGCCACAGGCGCAGCTCATCCTTATGCGCGCCGGGGGTCTCATGGACCTTGGTCTCCGCGTCGAGAATGCCGGACGATTCCAAATTCAGCTCCCTGATTACGCGCGGCCATAAAGCGGCACCGCTTCGCCGCTGGCCTTGTTGTTCGGATTGCAGAGGTCGAGCACGGCCTGCGCGATTTCGGCGGGGGTGAGCAGGCGTTCCTGATCCTCGCCGAGGATGGCTTTCATCGCCGCCGCGGGCGTGCGGCCGGTCTTGCTCACGATCTTCGCCACGCTTTCGCGGACGAGATCGGTGTCGGCGTAACCGGGGCAGACGGCATTCACGGTGACGCCGGTGCCTTCGCATTCGAGCGCAAGCGCGCGCACGAGGCCGACGGCGGCGTGCTTGGCTGCGCAATAGGCCGACACATAGGCGTAGCCCTTGAGCCCCGCGAGCGAGGCGACGGCGACGATGCGGCCAAAGCCGCGCTCGGTCATGCCGCCGATCACCGCCTGCGCGGTGTGCACGACGCTCATGAAATTGAGCTCGAGCATGCGGCCGAACATCTGCTCGTCGGCTTTGACGAAAGGCGCGCTTTCCGCGCCGCCCGCGTTCGCGACCAGGATATCGATGGGCGCGCGGCGCGCGGCGTCCGCAATCGCGGCGCGGCAGGCGGGGCCGTCCGTCACGTCAGCCGATACATAATGTGCGGCGGCACCGGCGGAGATAGCGGACTTGAGCGCGTCTTCGCTGCGGCCCATGATGGTGACCGAGGCGCCTGCCCCGGTGAGCGCGGATGCGATCGCCCGGCCGATGCCGCGGCTGCCGCCGCTGACCAGCGCATGTCGGCCGGCGAATTCTGCCCGCATGGCGTGCCTCCGGTGCCGTTCGACTCGGGACCGCAAGATAGTTTAGGCTTAAAGGAATGGCGGCGGCAAGACGGCAAAGCCCCGGAAACGAGGCAAAATGACGAGCCGATTTGCCGGATCGATATTTTAAGCCTAAACTATCTCCGATGGTGCGGCAATGGCCGCGCGAGCGAGGACGCGATGCGGATTGCGGTCGTCGGCGGCGGTCCTGCCGGCCTCTATTTTTCGATCCTGGCGAAGAACGCCTGGCCCGCGCTCGACATCACCGTTTATGAGCGCAACCGGCCGGACGACACGTTCGGCTTCGGCGTCGTGTTCTCCGACGAGACGCTCGACACGTTCGAGAAATACGACCGGACGAGCTACCGCGCGATCACCGAGAACTTCGCCTACTGGGACGACATCGAAATCTATTTCAAGGGTTCGGTGCATCGCATCGGCGGCAACGGTTTCTGCGGCTGCGCGCGCACGACGCTGTTGCGGCTCCTGATCGAGCGCGCCAAGGCGCTCGGCGTGAAATTCCTGTTCCAGACCGAGATCGACCCGAGCCTTACGCAGTTCGCGGGCTACGACCTGATTGTCGCCGCTGACGGCTCGAACAGCCGTATCCGCGAGGCGAACCGTGAGCACTTCGAAACCGAGATCGACTTCCGGCCGAACAAATTCACCTGGATGGGATCGACGCGCTCCTTCGATGCCTTCACGTTCTTCTTCAAGGAGACCGAGCACGGCATCATCATCGCGCATTGCTACCAGTACGAGCCCGGCGCCTCGACATGGATCTTCGAGGTGCAGGACGACACGTTCGAGCGCGCAGGCTTTGGCAAGCTGAGCGAGGAAGAGTCGGCGCGGGCGCTGGAGAAGCTGTTCGCCGACGAACTGCAAGGCCACAAGCTCAGCGTCAACCGTTCGATGTGGCGCAACTTCCCGCGCGTCTCCAACGAACACTGGGTCAAGGACAACGTCGTCCTCTTGGGCGACGCGAAGGCGACGGCGCATTTTTCCATCGGCTCGGGCACGAAGCTCGCAATGGAAGACGCGATCGCACTCTATGAGGCGATGAAGACCGAGCGGCTCGATGTAAAGAAATCACTTTCGCGCTACGAGACCGAGCGGCGGCTCGACGTCGAAAAGACGCAGCATGCAGCGGACGTGTCGCTCGTCTGGTTCGAGCATGTGGACCGCTTCTGGGACATGGACCCGAAGCAGTTTGCCTTCGGGCTGATGACGCGCTCAAAGGCCATCACCTGGGACAATCTCGCGCTGCGCGCGCCGGAATTCGTCGAGGACGTGGGCGAGATGTTCGCGGCGCAGGTGAAGCGCTCGGGCTTCGACGTGAAGACAACTGAGCCCGTGCCGCCGATGTTCCAGCCGTTCCGGCTGCGCGACATGGTGCTCGCGAACCGCGTGGTCGTGTCGCCGATGTGCATGTACTCAGCGGAAGAAGGCCTGCCGAACGACTGGCATCTCATGCATCTCGGCAGCCGTGCGGTCGGCGGGGCGGGACTCGTTTTCGCCGAAATGACCGACGTATCGCGCGACGGCCGCATCTCGCCCGGCTGCACGGGACTTTACAACGACGCGCAGGAAGCGGCGTGGAAGCGCATCGTCGATTTCGTGCACACGAATTCGCAGGCGAAGATCTGCATGCAGCTCGGTCATGCCGGGCGAAAAGGCGCAACCAAGCTGATGTGGGAGGGCTCCGACCGGCGGCTGCCGAGCGGCGAATGGCCGATCATTTCGGCGTCGCCGCTGCCCTACTATCCCGAGAGCCAGGTGCCGCGCGAGGCGACGCGCGCCGACATGAACGAAGTGCTCGCTGATTACGTCGAAGCCGCGAAGCGCGCCGAGCGCGCGGGCTTCGATATGCTCGAAATCCACTGCGCGCACGGATATTTGCTCGCGAGCTTTATCTCGCCGCTGACCAACCTCCGCACCGACGAATATGGCGGGTCGCTCGATAACCGTCTGCGCTTCCCGCTCGAAGTATTCCGCGCCGTGCGCGACGTGTGTCCGAAACACAAGCCGATGTCCGTACGCATCTCGGCGACGGACTGGAAGGATGGCGGCATCTCCGGCGAGGAGTCGGTGGAGATCGCACAGGCCTTCGCGCGCGAGGGCTGCGACCTGATCGACGTCTCGACGGGCCAGACGGTGCATGACGCCGAGCCGATCTTCGGCCGCATGTTCCAGACGCCGTTCTCCGACCGCATCCGGAACGAAGCGCGGCTCGCGACCATGTGCGTCGGCAACATCACGACGGCGGATCAGGTGAACACGATCTTGGCCGCCGGGCGCGCCGACCTCGTGGCGCTGGCGCGGCCGCATCTCGTCGATCCGTTCTTCACGCTGCGCGCAGCGGCCTGGTACGGCGTGCCGGATGTCGCCTGCCCGCCGCAGTACTGGCCCGGACGCGACCAGATTTTCCGCAACAGCGTGCGCGACCGCGCGGA